>NZ_VIDT01000591.1 GCF_006519715.1 Ideonella azotifigens | reverse complement strand
CCGCCGCTGGCCACGCCACCGCTGCCCATGTATGCCGTGTGGCACCTGCGGCACCAGGAGGACCCGGTGCACCGCTGGCTGCGCGCCGCATTGGCAGCGGAAGTTGAAGCGGCATTGGCCGCCGCGATCAATGCCCAGGACTCGGGCGGTGAACCCAGGTCCTGAAGATGGGACTCACTCCGCCTGCGGCGTGATCTTTTCAAACCTCAGGATGGCCGAACCGGTGTTGTCGTAGCAAGGCTCGTCGATGACGATGGCCGAGAACTTGCCAACGCCCTTCACCTTGAACTGCTGGGCTTTGCCAGCCTTCACGGCCAGGCCCCACCCCGTCTTGGCCGCGCTGCCACCGCGGATGACGACGGTGTCAATGAGGCAACCACCGGTGGGATCTTCACCGCCACAGCTCATGTCGTTGTCCACCAGCGAAACGGTGTAGCTGCCGGCGTCCAGCTGGAAGGTGGCCCGGCCGCCGGTCATCGTGTCCAGGCTCAGGCAGGCCGCCTTGGCGTCGATCAGCACGTCCTGCGCGATGGCACTGGTAGCGGCCACGGCCGCAAAACCCACAACAGCAATTTTCTTGATCGCGTTCAACATTTCGATTCCCCTTGATGATTCATTCCAAATGACGGCGGCCTGCACTTCCTGATGCTTGTCAGAAGCGAGGGGCCGCAGGGCTGGCAGCCGCATGTGCTCGCCTCGAAGGCGGGAGCCAGCAGTTGCCATGGCTGCGCATGCTAGGCAGCCTGCGTAGTCGGCCCGTAGTCAGAACCTGCGGGGATGGAAGGTTGACGGACCGTCAGGCCACCGGACCCGCCACGACCGACAGCAAGGTCTCGCCGGTGGCAACGAGCTTCTCGGCACCGGCCGCCTGGGCATACAACTCACAGGCGGTGAACACCTGCGACTTGCCTGGCTTGACGACACGCGCCCTGGCCACGAACCGCTCGCCCGTCGCCGGGCGCAGGCAGTTGACTGAAAAGTGCGAGGCCAGCACCCGCCCGGCGACGGTCGCCGCGGCGAAGCCGCAGGCCGTGTCGATGAGCGCGCCGATCAGTCCGGCATGCAGGAAGCCAGCGTACTGCCCGACTTCCGGCCGCCATGCCATGGCAATTTCGACCTTGCCAGGCTCCGCGCTGATGACCTCGATGCCGCACCATCGATTGAAGGCCGCAGTCTGGTTGATGGCTCGGATCTGGGCCAGCGGGTCAGGCAGTGAGTCCATTGCGATGCGTCCCGAGAAGGTAGACAAGGGCAATGTAGGCCGCGGGTTCGGGCGCGGCTGTCAAGGCGGGGACAATTGCCGCACGGCCCTTCCCGCTACCGGCCAACCAGCACAGGCGTGTTGCCTTGCACGATCACGCAGTTCTTGCTTTCCTTGCAGGCCTCCGAATAGCGTTTGATGCCCTCCAGCTGCACGAACTGCGCCGCGTCCAGCTTCATCTGCTCGCGGTAGGCGTTGTCCGCGTTGGCGCGGCTTTGCTCCGCCTGCAACCGTGAATCCTCGGCAAGCTTGCGCTGTGTCTCCGTCTTCTTGCGCTGCTGCTGCACCGCAGTCGCATTCATCTCGGCGATCACCGGTGCATCGGGCAAGGCCTTGCCCATGTTCACGTTGAGCAATTCGACGTGCAGGCCGGTCGCCTTGATGTGCTCCCGAAACTGCCGCGCGATTTCCTTTTCGATCGCCGCCAGGGTCTCCGGGTCCGTCATGATGGGCGTCATCGAATACTTCTTCGTCACGTCCCGGACGATGGTCCGGTATTGCTCCTTCAGGTTGTTCTCATACCAGCCGCTGGCACCGAACTTCTTGACCAGCTCGGCCGGATCCTTCCATTGGATGACGACGTAACTCGCGTAGTTGATGAAGTTGTTGTCCCCCGTGGCCAGATGCTCCAAAGGTTCGTCGCGTTTCGTCGGCACCAGCGAAACCTCCAAGCCATCGGTCGTCAGCCAGTACCAGGACAGACCCGGCTTCTGGGTTTCGTCGCGCGGGCCGCCGTGCCCGAAGAACCAGGGGTTGTCGATCAAGACGGTCTCCGACCCCGGCGGCGTCACGATGCGGTGACAGCCCGACAGGAGCAAGACGGAAAGAAGCAAGTTCAAGTGCCGCATGTTGGGTCCATGATGAAGAGAATGTCGGATTGCATCGCGGCGCAAGATCATTGCGCTGGTTGTTCGCAGGACGGCGTCGCAGGAGCCTCGTCACCTGAACCTTGCGCGCCCAGGGCGGCAGTTCGGCCGCCCGCGGAGACCGAAAACGGTCGGCAGTGCCCATTCTTCACCGTTGGCTGAGCAAGCAGGCAGGCCGTGTTGAACTGAACCATCACGGCGCCCCCGGCCTGGAGATGCGGTGAGCCATGCGCGGGATCGCCCCCCGGCGCTTTTTTCGGGCCATTATGGTCACTGGCGGGGTCGCGTAAAGCGCTGGTGAATGGCCAATCGGCATCAAGCCTTGCGCTCGAACACCACCTTCACATCTGCGGGCGCGGGCGAGACAGGGCGCTGAACTGACGAGGAAGTCGGCGCCGGCTTGGGCGTTAGCCAGGGCGTTGGTGGCGCTGACGCCGCCTGCGGGGGCAACGAGGGGCGCAGGCCGCGCTCGGCCAGGGCTTGGGCCTAGCTGCCCCACTTCCACGACCAGGCGCTTTTCGGGCTGGGCAGCGCGCAGCGCGGCGGGCCAGGAACAGGCTGCGTTCAGGGAAGACCAGCAAGGATTCGGACAGGCCCAGGCGGGGCATCACGGCGCCACCCGCGGCCACCGCACGCACGGCCGGCGCGCCGCTGCAGAGTGGCGCGTCTTCCGCCACCAGCAGCGCAGCAGTTCGTCGCTCAGGCGGTCCATGGCGCGGGCGCCCCACGCAGGTTTCAAAGGCGGGGAATGTGCTGCGGCGGCACGATCTCGAATCCGCTGTGGTGAGCCCGGCCGCCGCAGCTGCCCTCGCCTTCGATGACTTCCACGGTGCGCAACCACTGGCCGTTCAGGCAGCGCCAGGCCTCGAAGTCTTCGGCGCGCAGCATGCGCATGCAGGGCTGGTCTTCGTCGTCGAAGCTGTAGTCCCACTGCGAGAAGTGGTGGCGGTAGTAGCAGAGCAGGCCCAGCGCGTCGTAGCCGCGCCACTTGGAGGCAGGCACGCCGTCGTCGTGGTGCGATTCGATGCGCACCGGCCAGCAGACCTGGGCCTGCAGTTCGGCCGGCAGGCGCGCCTGCCAGCTCTGGGGTTCACGCTCCATGGTGTGTCTCTCCTTTGACCGGCCCTCAGCGACATTCAGCGCCCTTCAGCGCATCAGCGAGACGGCCTTGATCTGGGCGAAAAGGGGCTGGCCCACCGCCAGTTGCAGGCCTTCGAACGAACGCCGGGTGATGCGGGCAAGCAGGCGTGTAGCGGCGGGCATGGCTTGGGTCGCTTCCGAGATCGATGAACATGACGCGACATTTCGAGAAATCAAGAGCCACTA
>NZ_VIDT01000590.1 GCF_006519715.1 Ideonella azotifigens | reverse complement strand
GCGGGCGATGGCGTCGGCCAGGCGGGCGCCCACCACGGGCGTCAGCACCTCGTCGAACAGCCGGATGGCGCCGCCAGGGGCCTTGTCGGGCATGCAGCTGCGCAGCGCCAAGTCCAGCTCGGCATCGTCCACTTCCACCAGCCTGTCGGTGGCCGAGATGCGGATGTCCAGTTTCGGGTGCTGGCGTTCGAAGTTGACCAGCCGCGGCATCAGCCACAGCGAGGCGAACGATGGGAAGGTCGTCAGGCTGACCTGGGTGCGCGAGCGCGCCATGCGGATCTGGCGCACGCTGGTGTCCAGCCGCGTGAGCAGCGGCGCGACGCTGCGCAGCAGCGCATGCCCGGCGGCGGTGAGCTCGACCTTGCGGGTGCCGCGGTTGAACAGGCTGGCGCCCAGCTCTTGCTCCAGGCCCTTGATCTGGCGGCTGATGGCCGGCTGCGTGAGGTGCATTTCCTCGGCCGCGGCGCTGAAGCTGAGCAGCCGGGCCACGGCCTCGAAGCTGCGCAGGCCGTCCAGCGAGAGCGGGCGCTGGCGTGCACCGGAAAGCGGCGTATTCATGCGCAGATGGTATCAATCCCTGCGCCAAGTCTCATTGGAGTTTTGCTGTCCACACGCCGATGATTCAGGTCATGCAGCGGTGAGCTTCTTCCACCGCACTGATGCAAGAACGCTATTGACCCCGCCAGCCCAAAGGAGCCTCACCATGCAAACCCAAGCCTCTCAAGCGATGACCCTGCGCCAAGCCCAGGCCTGGCGCGCCCCGCGCGCCGGCGACCTCAAGGTGCTGCAAGGCGAGGTGTGGATCACCCGCGCCGGCGACCTGTCCGACCATGTGCTGCAGGCCGGCGAAACACTGCACGTGCAGCGCGGCGAGCAGCTGTCTGCCGGCCCATGGGAAGCGGGCAAGCCGGTGCAACTGGCCTGGCAGGCTCAACCGGCCTTGCCCTTCGCCCGCTTGCGCGAGGAGACCGGCCGTGGCGTGGCGGCAGGCGCGCGTTTCCTGGCCGGCGGTTTGCTGGCCCTGGCGCGCAGCGCTGAAGCCAGCGCGAGCCGGGCCCACGGCAGCATCTGAGCGGGAGAGTCCATCGCGTCGTCTGGCGCGGTGAAGTAGCTCAGCGAGTGCTGGCCGCCGTCGCGCACGCTGTAGGTGAATGGTGTGCAGCCCTGGGCCTCGAAGCTCGCGCGGGTTTCGTCGTCGACCTTCAGGTACAGGCGCTCGTCGAAAATCAGTGCGAGGAACAGGTCATCCACGTAGAAGCCGTGGCCACCGAACATGCGGCGGCTGCGCACCGTACCCAGCGGCGACAGCAATTCCCGGCACCACGCCACGAAGTCGTTGCTCATGGTCGGATTCTCGCGGGTCAGGCCAGGTGTGCACAGGCCGCTCAGGCCGCACAATGCAAAGCTCCCTGGTACCGAGTCCGACCATGACCCTGCCGTTCAAGCTGCAACTGGAACCGTCCCGCGACAAGGCCGTGCTGCGCAAGCAATTGCAGGCCGAACGCATGGGGCTGCTGGACCGCCACAAGCGCGCGGCGCAGCTGCAGGAAGTGCTGCAGGTCTGGCTGATCAAGCGGCCGGAAACCACGATTGGCGCCTACTGGCCGATCAAGGGCGAGTTCGACGCGCTGCCGGCGCTGTACCGCTGGAGCGAGGCAGCGGAGCCCGGCCAGCCGCCGCGGCGCATCGGGCTGCCGGTGATGAACCGCGAGACCAAGCGCCTGAGCTTTCACGTCTGGTATCCCGGCTGCGAGATGGAAGAGGACGCCTACGGCATCCCCAAGCCCAAAAACACCGAGATCTTCCACCCGCAGTTGCTGCTCGTGCCGTGTGTGGGTTACGGCCCCGGCGGCGTGCGCCTGGGCTACGGTGGCGGCTTCTACGACCGCACGCTGGCCGAGATCCAGCCGAAGCCGTACACCGCCGGCCTGGGCTACTCGCACGGCTACGTGCCGTGGCTGGAGCCCGAGCCGCACGACGTGCCGCTCGATGCGATGCTGAACGAAGAGGGCGTTCAGCTGGACAAGTAGCCTTGCTTCCTCAGTGGTAATACTGCCGCCGCTTGGGGCATTCCTGTCACGTACCTGTCAATCGTCGTTATAGTCCCGCGAAGGGGCTCGCCGGCATTCGTGCGCGCGGGCTGGGAGTGGCCACTAGAAAACCGGCGGCAGGGCTGCATGCAGGCATTGGATTTCCACGTCTCCAAGACGTTAAAGGTTCAGTTTTTCTCGATGAACGACGGCGGTCGGCGGCCGCTGGCCGTGACCTTCACGCCCTCGAACAACAAGCAGCTCGACGGCACGGGGTTTGGCGGCGACTTCCTGCTGAAGTCAGGTTTCGATGTCCTGGCATTCAAGTCTTCGGTGGATGGCTGGTTTCAGGAAGTGCCCGCCGAACTCTTTTCGGCCATCAATGCCTTTGTGGCCGAGCGAGGCCATGAGCGCCGGGTGGGCTACGGCTCGTCGATGGGGGGCTTTGCAGCCATCGCGTTTTCAGGTCGGTTGAAACTCGACACCGTCCTGGCCTGCTCCCCTCAGTTCGCGATCGACCAAGCATTCGACAAGCGCTGGGCATTTTTCGGCCAGCAATTGGCCTGGCGCTACCGCATTGATGCGGCTGCGCTGGGAGCCGATTGCCGCTACTTCGTGTGGGCCGATTCGCAGGACGCAGACTGGCTGCACGTGGACCGATTGAGGGCCCTGATCGCGCCTTCTCGGCTGCATGTTTTGGCCTTGCCGCACAGTGGTCATCCCTGCCTTCAATTCCTCCATGAAGCCAGGCAGTTGAAGCCCGCGGTGCTGGACGTGCTGCGGGGCGATTCGCTCGGGCCGCAGTTGCATCGCCATGCGCGCCGCGACTCGAAGACCTACTGGAAAAATCTTTCAAGGCGGTTGCTGACCCATCGTCGGCCACATGCAGCGCTCGCAGCTGCGCATGCGGCCGTGGCCCGTGATGAGCGGGACCCGACCTCGATCTGGCTCAAGGCCAAAGTCCTGCAGGTGTTGGGGCGAGAGGATGAGGCCAGGCAACTGAGCCGTCAGATGCTTGGCGACGGGGAGCACCCAAGACGCTTGTTTCAGCTGAGCCGGCGCCAGATGCAGGCCGAACAGTGGGTAGACGCGCTGTCCGCCATCGACGCCGCGCTGGCCATGGCGCCGGGCTCGGCGCAGTTCCACATGCAGCGCGCGCAGGTGCTGTCGCGCACGGGTCGCATGGGCGACGCCGTGCAGGCGGCGCGGGAGGCGCACTTCATCGCGACCGACGATCCCGAAATGAACGAGCAGTTGGGCAAGCTGCTGCTCAAGATCGATGACCTGCCGGGCGCCCGCGAGGTCCTGGCCCAGGCGCTCGCAAGCGGCGTCAGGTCCGCGGGCATCTTCCTGCACCTCAGCGCGACCCTGCTCAAGCTGGGCCGGTTGAACATGGCGCTGCGTGTTGCGGAGGATAGCCTGCGGC
>NZ_VIDT01000059.1 GCF_006519715.1 Ideonella azotifigens | reverse complement strand
CAGGCAGGGCGTTTCCGCATGGTCACCAGCGCCAGCGGCGAGCCCATTGCGGGCGTCTCGGGCCTGGTGCACAGCGCCGATGGTGAGCTGTGGCTGAACGCTGCTTCGGGTGTGATGCGCGTGTCGGCTGACGCACTGAGGCGTGTGGCCGCGGGCGGCGGCAGTGTTGCGCTGGAAGCCGAGACCTTCGGCGCGCATGCCGGTGTCGAAGGTCTGCCGGAGAACCTGCGGCCCATGCCCACGGCCGCCGAAACGCCGGACGGCCGACTCTGGTTTGCGACCACCAGCGGGCTGTTCTGGATCGAGCCGCGCCACATCCCGCGCAACCGCGTGGCGCCGCAGGTGCATGTGCTGGCGCTGGCGGCCGACGGCCAGACGCAGGCGCTGCAAGCCAAGCTGTCCCTGGCCGCCGGTACGCACACGCTGCAGATCGACTACACGGCCACCAGCCTCAGCGTGCCCGAGCTGGTGCGCTTCCGCTACCGGCTCGACGGCGTGGACGCCGACTGGCAGGTCGCCGGTGCGAGGCGCCAGGCCTTCTACACCAACCTGCAGCCCGGCCGCTACCAGTTCCACGTGGCCGCGACCAACGAGGACGGCGTGCCGGCTGCGACGGATGCCACCGTCAGCTTCGAGATCCCGCCCAGCTTCTGGCAGACCGGTTGGTTCATGGCGCTGTGTGCACTGGCCGTGGCACTGATGGCCTGGAGCCTGTACCGCCTGCGGCTGGGCACGCTGACGCGCCGGGTCCGCATGCGTTTCGAGGAGCGGTTGCGCGAGCGCGAGCGCATTGCCCGCGAGCTGCACGACACCTTGCTGCAAGGCACCCAAGGCCTGGTGCTGAGCTTCCAGCTCGCGGCCGGCAAGCTGCCGCGCACCGACCCGCGGCGCCAGGAGATGGAAACCATCCTGGACCGCGCCGACCTTGTCGTTGCCGAGGCGCGCGACCGGGTGCACGACCTGCGCAACCCGGACCCGTCCGAACAGGACCTGGTGTGCGCGCTGACGGCCGTTGGCGAAGACCTGGCGGCGGCCAGTGCGGCCAGCGCCGTGCGCTTCGAGGTGCAGGCCGACGAGGCCTTGCCGGCGCTGCGCCCCGAGATGCTGGGCGAGGCTTTCATGGCGGGCCGAGAGGCGCTTACCAATGCCTTCCGCCATGCCCAGGCCAGGACGGTGCAGCTTGAGCTGCGCCACGACCTGCGCCACCTCCACCTGCGCGTGCGTGACGACGGCAAAGGCCTGGACGCCGACACGCTCGGCCGCGGCAGCCGGCCCGGCCATTGGGGACTGGTCGGCATGCGCGAGCGGGCCGAGAAATCCGGCGGGCGTTTGCACATCCGCAGCGAGGCCGGGCAGGGCACCGAGGTCTGGTTGTGCTGGCCGTGCAAGGCGGCTTTCGAGCGACCGGCGGGTTGGTGGGCGCGCCTGCGGCAGCGTTTGAATCAGCGCCAGGTCGAGCGGGTCTAGTCCTGGACTTTCAAGGCCGCCAGTGCAGCGGCATGTGCGTGGGCGAGGTCCGGCGATGCATCGAAATACATGGCGTAGCGGGTTGCGAAAGCGTCGCTGCTGTCGCGGTCCAGTCGCAGCAGTGCACGTGCACGCTCGGCCACGGCCTGCGGCGCCAGCGCGGCGTCGCCGTCGGCATCCATCGCCTCGTCCAACATCACGATCAAGCGGCTCAGCGGTTCCAGCCAGCGCATCTCGTCGGCATAGGCCATCACCTGCAGGAACTCGCCGGCGGACTGCCGGCCGTGGCGCTTTTCGTAGGCAATGCGCTCTTGCTCGACCAGCGTGCGGTGCAGGTGCAGCAAGGCCTTGCGCAACGCGGCGCAGGCCTGGGGCGATGGGGGCGAGGCAGTGGTCACGGTCGGGCTCCGGTGGGCTGTGGGGTGGGGCAAATGGATGGGGCAGCGGGGCGACTCTGACACAGGCCATGCTTGTCGCGCCACTCCCATTCGGATTGGGCCAGGCAGGAGCCGGATGGCGATGCCGGTTGCCTGGCGAGGCAGTCTAAGATCGCCGCCACATGCCCAAGCACACCGCCCCTGCTGCTGCCCGTTGGTGGTCCGCCGACTGGACCTGCATCGCCCAAGCGCGCGCCCGGACAGGCCGGCCGCGGGCGCCGTTGTGGGTGGATGGCGTGGTGGCCGGATCGGTCGCGCAAGCGGACCTTGCCGCGCTCGCTGCCTGGCCGCAGTGGCTGCAGGTGGACGCGCAAGGCGTGGCGCTGACCGCACCGGCCGAAGCGCTCAGCGTGGTGCTGGCCGAGGTCAACCATGCACTGCGGGCGCAAGGCCTGATCCGCGCCTGGCGCGACGAGCCGTATCCGCTGCTCGACGACGAGGACAGGCTTTGCGCGACCATCGAACGTGCCTCGGCGCGCTTCTGGGGCACGCGGACCTTTGGTGCGCATTGCAATGGTTTCGTGGCCGATGCCACCGGCCGGCCGGCGCAGCTGTGGATCGCCCGCCGCTCTTTCGACAAGGCCACCGACCCCGGCATGTTGGACAACCTGATCGGTGGCGGCGTGCCGCTGGGCCAGACGCCACGCGAGGCCTTGCTGCGCGAAGCTTGGGAAGAAGCAGGCTTGTTGCCGGCGCAGATGGCGGTGCTGCGCCCTGGTCGGGTGCTGGCGCTGGACTGCGACCTGCCCGAGGGCCGGCAGGTCGAATGGCTGCATGTCTACGATCTTGCAATGCCGCGTGGCCTGCAGCCGCGGAACCAGGACGGCGAGGTGGCCGAGTTCAGCCTGATGTCGGTGGCCGAGGCCCTGGCCCGGGCCGCAAATGGCGAGATGACGGTGGACGCGGCCTTGTGCACGCTGGACTTCGCGCTGCGCCACCGCTTGCTGCCTGCGGACCAGGCCGAGCGGCTGGCGGAGCCACTGGCGACCTTGCTGGTTTCGCCCGAACATGCGGCGCGGTTCGATCCGCCCGTCTGAAAACCAGGCTTTGAGAAGGCTGGCGATGAAGTTGGTAACGAATCGTCATTCAGAAAAACTGAAGTGCTGCCTTCAATCGGCCTGAACCGCGCCGTGGCTCGCGCTGCGGACACTGCAGTCCTTGCATCACGCCACATGGCCCGCACCGGGCCGACAGAGAGAGCAACATGACCCGGTCATCATTCAATCAGTCAGAACGCTACAGCGGTGTGGCCATCGGCCTTCACTGGCTGCTGGCGCTGTTGATTCTTGGCGTGTTCGGCGTGGGTTTCTACATGGCCGACCTGCCGTTCTCCATGACCCGGCTGAAGCTGTTCAACTGGCACAAGTGGGCCGGCATGACCATCCTCGCGCTGTCCATCCTGCGCCTGCTGTGGCGTGCCACGCACCGGCCGCCCGCCGACTTGCCAGCGCCCCAGTGGCAGCTGACGGTGGCGCACCTGACCCACTGGCTGATGTATGCGCTGTTCTTCGCGGTGCCGCTGGTCGGCTGGGCCTACAGCTCGGCGGCGGGTTTCCCCATCGTCTGGTTCGGCGTGCTGCAGCTGCCGGATTTCGTGCCCAAGGACAAGGCGCTGGCCGAGATGATCGAGCCCTGGCATGGCGCGCTGGCCTGGGCGCTGATCGTGCTGGCCGGGCTGCACATTGCCGCCGCGCTGAAGCACCAGTTCATCGACCGCGACGGGTTGATCAACCGCATGCGCCCCGGCCGCGGCTGAAAGCCCTCATGCCAACCAAGACTCTCTGTTGCGCCGTCCAATCGCGGCACTTCGCAAGACTCCGGACCTCACCAAGCATCATGAACACCGCCTCCGTCTCCTCCAAGTTCTTCAAGACCCTGGCTGCCGGCCTGCTCGTGCTGGGCGCTGGCGCCGCGCTGGCCGACCAGAAGATCGTCCCGGCCCAGAGCGACATCAGCTTCACCTCGCGCCAGATGGGCGTGCCGGTGGACGGCAAGTTCAAGAAGTGGGACGCGCAGATCGCCTTTGATCCGAAGAAGCCCGAGACCGGCAAGGTCAGCTTCACGATCGACACCGGCAGCGCCACTTTCGGCGCCGCCGAGACCGATGCCGAAGTGCCCAAGGCTGCCTGGTTCAACGTGCCCAAGTTCCCGCAAGCCACATTCCAGTCCAGCGCCATCAAGGCCGCCGGCCCGGGCAAGGTCGAAGTCACCGGCAAGCTGAGCATCAAGGGTGCCGTGCATGACGTGGTCGTGCCCGTCACCCTGACCCAGGCCGGCGCCACCACCACGGCCGCCGGCAGTTTCACCATCAAGCGCCTGGACTTCAAGATCGGCGAAGGCGAATGGGCGGACACGTCCATGGTCGCCAACGACGTGGTCGTGAAGTTCAAGCTGGCGGTCACCGGCGTTGCGCCGTTGTGAGCCTGGCGCCCGCCACCATCCTTTTCCCTCACCTGTCATCCCACGGAGTTTCCGAATGAAAACCGCCCTGATCGCTGCCGCCATCGCCCTGCTGGCCTCCACCGCTGCCCAAGCCGAATCGGCCACCTACGCGATCGACCCCGCGCACACCTACGCAACCTTCGAGATCACCCACTTCGGCACCTCGACCAACCGCGCCCGCTTCGACAAGAAGGAGGGCTCGGTCACGCTGGACAAGGCAGCCAAGACCGGCAAGGTCGACCTGACCATCGACATGAGCTCGGTCAACTCCGGCTTCGAGGCCTTCAACAAGCACCTGAAGAGCGCCGAGATCTTCAACGCCGAAGCCTTCCCGACCGCCAAGTTCGTCGGCGACAAGTTCACCTTCGCTGGTGACAAGGTCACCGAAATCGGCGGCTCGCTGACGCTGCTGGGCAAGACCAACCCGGTCACGCTGAAGGCCACCAACTTCAACTGCTACGTCAACCCGATGAACAAGCGCGAAGTGTGCGGCGGTGACTTCGAGACCACGGTCACTCGCAGCCAGTTCGGCGTCAACTACGGCCTGAACTACGGCTTCCCCGACGCCGTTCGCGTCGTGATCCAGGTCGAAGCCGTCAAGCAGTGAGCTTGAAGCGGCCTGGCCGCTGGACATGAAAAGGGCCGGCAGTGATGCCGGCCTTTTTCGTCGACGGGGGCGAGTTCAGGCCTTGGGCGTGGCGCGTGCGGCAGCAAGGCGGTTGGCGCGAGCCGTCTTGGCCGCGGGTTGGCCACCGGCGGCACCCGCCCTGGCAGCCTTGCTGCGCAGTCCGGCCAGCCAGATGTCCATTGCTACGACCACCTGCTCGTGGGTGGGCGAGTCGGGCAAGGCATCACCCAGCGTGCGCTGCAGCCAGATCAGCGCGCGCGGCGTGAGCTGCAGCAGGTCGGCTTCGGTGCGCAGCGCGCCTGGCCGTTCGGGCGGCAGTGCCGAGATCGAGCTGCCCAGACGCTCTTCCATCCAGGCCATGTCGGCCGCGGTGAGTTCCAGGTAGGGTTTCAGCACCGAGGGCGCCAGGCGCATCTTGTCGCCCTCGATGTCTCGCAACTGCCGTGTCAGCAGGCGAACGTCCAGCTTGTCCTGCGGGCTCAGCTTGCCCTGCTTGGCCAGTCGGCGATACAGGTAGAGCAAGGCCAGACCATCGACCGACACGCCCTCGTTGTCGATGATGACCCGCGAGGCGTCGAACGGAATGGCCAGGCGGTGGCAGAAGTCCAGCACCACGTCCTTGCCCGGAAATTCTGCCGGATTGAACGGCCACAGCACCACGTTTTCGCGGTCAAAGGCCCGGTCGAAGCGCAGGAACTTGGCTTGGTACTTCGGCAGCACGTTGCGCAGGTTGTTGAAGTTGGCCGGCGAGCCGGTCTTCAGGCGCTGCTGGAAAGCGCTTTCGATCCAGCTGGCCGCGCCGCGCACATAGGCAAGGACCTTGACCTGGTCGACATGCCGAGACAGCGCCTTGCGCAGCTCCTGCAGCTGAGGCACCGTCAGGTTGTGCAGTCGCTCGCCTGACAGGATGAACACCTCGTGCTGGTCATCGAAGCTGCTGTGCAGTTGAGCCAGCAAACGGTTCCTGTTGGCGAGCCCCTGCTCGGGCGTCCAGCCGGTCCGCAGTTCCTGCTCACGCTGGGTGACTTCACCGGCAAAGATCTCCAGCAAGGCGGCACTGCAGTTGACCTGCTTGTCCAGCACGATGTACTTGAACTTGTCACCCAGCGAAGTCGCCCGGCCCAGCGAGGCCTGGATCGACATCGTGCCGGTCTTGGGCATGCCAATGTGAAGGTAGCAGGTGCGCATGAAAAAAGGCGGCGTGCAGAGAGGGCGGGGCCGCAGCTGGGCGCTGCGGCAGAAATGGCGGCGGCAGCGTGTCCGCTGCCGGTGGCTCAGTTGGGGTCGAACCCGTAACCGAAGCGTTCGATCACCGGCGCATACAGCTTTTGCACCAACGCCACCGTTGCATCGTCATAGTAGCTTCGGTAGTCGCGCTTCTGGCCGCCGTCGAGTCTTTGCGCAGTGACGTTGTGCTCGGCCACCGGGATGTCCTCCGTGATGCCGAGTCGCGCCAATGCCTCTTGAAAGCCCTGGGTCAGGGCCTCGAAGCGGATCACATGATCGACGCTGTCGACGAAGACCATCGGCCCCATGACGGGCTTGTCCGCCGCCAGGTATTGTTCGTGTGCTTGGCGCACCCATTCAGGGAAGGCCAGCTCGGCTGCAAGACCGACAACCTCGCGGGCACGGGTGTTCTTGCGGATGTGGCCCGAAATCTTGCTGGCTTCGGTGTGCCGGCCGCGCAGTTTCTCGTAACGGCTGACCAGCAGGTCGAACGGATTGCGTACGCCGCAAAACTTGAAGGCCTGCTGCACTTGCGACTCGGTCAGCAGCTTGTGGTGGATCAGCATCTTGGTCGTCGTGTGATGCTTGCTCAACACGATCTTGCCGTTGCGCAAAATGCCTTGCGAGGGGATTTGTTGACCGTCGAGCTTCTCCAGCAAGGTCTTGGCGATGGCCTTGCTGCCGGTTTGCGGGCTGGCGAGAAAAAGGTAGTTGCGCTTGGCTGAGTAGACGGCCATGACTCATCAAACCACAGACGCGGCGATGGGGGCAGCAATTTCGGTGGACGTACTGATGAGCAATTGCGCGGATTGCAGGGCAGCAGCCGCTTCCTGCTGCACGGCAGACTTGCGGTCAACGTGGCGTTGCAGGGGCGCAGGCAGGGTGTAGCCGAAGATCCGGAAATCCCGCAGGCAGTGGCGCTTGATCATGGCCCAGGCCAGCGACGAGAGGTCGTCCTCATGCCAGCCGCGGCGCGGCGCGGCGACCTTGATCGGTTGCGGGGCCGCTTCCTGGCCCGTGCCCAGGCTCTTGTTCTGGACACCGATGGGCGCCGTGATGCCCATGCGGTTCTGAACCTTTTGCCAGTCCTTGTCGATGCGCTCGACATGGCCCACGAACTTGACCAGGCGCTGGCCGTGCTCGTCGCACAGGCTCTGCCACTGCGGTTTGGCGCCGTCGTCCTGCCAACAGCGAGGATCGCGCAGGAACGCGTCGAAATTTTTGCTGGCGAAGGCAGCCTGAGCGGCCTTGAAGCAATACGGCGGACGGTCTGGCAACGCGCCGTTGAGTGCGTAGGCCTCGGCCTCGGTCAGGGTCATCGGCTTGCGTTCAAGCTGGCCCAGCGCATAGGTGTAGAGCGAATACAAGCGATCGATCGGATGGCGGACGAAGCCGAAGGTGTAGAAGTTCTTCCAGCGCTCGGCACCGATCAGCGCGCGCGCTGCTGCCGCGCCCGAGTGCTTGTGAAGCCCTACCATTTCCCCAAGCAGCTTCTTGTGCTTTTCCCCTTCTGAGGTGGAGCCAATGATCAGGTCATTGGCTGCCAACAGCGGCGCCAGGGCTACCTCGATGCTGGTGCCCGCACACTTGTGGACGTGGACAAAGACGAAACGACGATTCAGGGAGAGGATCATGGCGCAAACAGCTCACATAGCGCGTTAACCGCCTCCTGCAATTATCGCGCCAGGGGCGGCAATCCCGGTGCTTGTGCCAGGTGTGTCCCACAGCGGCATCTGTTTTGCCATCTGCTGCCGAATCATGGCCTGCGTTTGTGCATCGACAAATTGATCGCTTTCTGAAGCCCGCTTGGAGATGGGCCTGGAGAGCATTTCGTCCACCTTGCGGTCCGGTACCTCCTGGGGCTTCAGGACTGCGTCCACAAAAGGCAGGCCGGCGAACTCGCAAAGCCGCCGCATGGCGGTTTCCGGATCGTTGGTGATCCAGGCATAAGGTGCCACAAACACTTGTTCGGGCCAGCGCTGCCGGGCGGCACTGATGTGTTCGGACACGGTGTGGAAATGGGCCAGCAATTGTTCGGCCGTTCGGTCCAGCCAGCCCCACTCATCGCGCGAGCGGCCGAGGGACTGTTCCTTTTTCAGGCGCTTGCGATAGCTGGCCACGACGTCCACTGGGTCGCGCGTGCAGACAATCACCCGAGCTCTCGGGAAGATCTCCAGCATCCGGGCCAGCCTTCTGACGTGGGAAGGCGTCTTTTCCAGCGGCTGCCGCCCCGGGTAGACCTGGTGGGCGCAGTACCAGAAGAAGGCCCGGATGATGTCCGCCTCGGACAACTCCGCGTTGCCCACGCGCAAACCGGCGCACAGTTCGCGGAAGCGCTTGGCATGTTCATCGCCCTGGAGATAGGCTTTGGTCATCGCCGGTGCACGCACTTCCAGTGCCGAGCGCGGATTCGCGAAGATGAAGGTCTCGTAGACATCCTTCACCGGGAACAGTTGCGGATGACGCGAAAACGACACCTGCAAGATCGAAGTGCCCGAGCGCTCCAGCCCGCAAATAAATACCGGCTGCGCATGAACAGCCCAGGCGCGGATGTCCTGCAAAGTCCTCATTCCTACGTCCCTTGATTCACACGATGTGCGTCGCGCTCTCACCTTCTGACCGGTGGTGGCTTCGCAGCAAGTCTGGCGCAGCGGGTGCCTGGTACCCGGCCACGCGCAGGCGTTAACGTTAAAAGTGTCAGCTTATCAGTCCTTGAACAAAGGACAAAACGGGGCTTGACACGATTTCGTGGCATATGGCAGCAATTTGGCTGGCCATACCACAGCTTGTGATTTTGAACCGCACCAGGGTGACAGGCGGCTGCATGGAGCACCGCAGCGGGAAATGCTGCTTCGCAGCGCTCAGTGCTTGCCGTTCAGGTAGCTCAAATCACCCAGCGTGATCATGCGCATCGCCTTGGCGATGTCGTAGTCGCGCGCCGCGGCGGTGTCGAGGATCAGGTCGTAATCTTCCCGCAGGGTGGCGAAATCGGGAAAAAGCGAGCCCGCCATGGCGCCGCTGCGCTCTGGAATCTCGACGCCATATCGGTCCAGCAGGACTTTGCGATCCCCCTTGTACATGCCCGCCACATAGGCCACCAGCGGGGCATCGACCTGCATCGCGCCGAGAAATTCCGGCTTGAGCTTGGCCAGTTCGGTGGTCTCGTTGACCATGTTGGAGGCCGTGGCCTTGTCCAGCAGATTGTTCAGCAGGCGCTTGATGAACAGCAGATTGCCGGTGACGGACGGGTTGTTTTCATAACGCTTGCGCTGGAAGCGTTCGAGATCGCCCGGCACGCCGACGATTCGCACGAAATCCAGCAATACATCACCACCGGTGAGGGCCTTTCGGTCATAGAGGCGCAAGAACATGTTCTCGCGACCCATGGACTCGGTCCAGGCGTCGGCCAGCGTGTGCAGCGGCTTTCGCGTCAAGTGGCAAAACGTATCAAAGCTGCATGACAAGTGCGAGGCCTGCACATTCTGTTGGTACCAGCTTGCCAGGTAGCTCAGGTGTTCGCGCACATAGAACACCACTTTGACCTGATGACCCGCAAACAGGCGTTTGAGGATGCGCGCTCCCCGCGCGCCATGGGTATGCAGGTCCTCGGAAGAAATGACCACCTTGCTGGCGCCTGCGATCTCCTTGCGCATCGCCAGCACCATGGGCGATTGCTCGAAGTTTCGGTCCGGCTCAGGTGTGCCCAGCCAATAAGACAGCGCGTGATGGGCGGCGCCATCCAGGCCTGCGCGCGGATAGCAGATGCCCTCCTGCGCCATGGCCTCGATGTTGAGGAAGAAGAAATCCTGGATCGACGAGGTGCCGGTCTTGTTCAGGCCAATGTGCAAATAAACGTCAGCCATGGGGACTCAGGACAGGGACATCGGATTGGGTGCGTGCAGGCTGCCGGGATGGCTGAGTCCTGGCACATGCATGGGCGCCTTCAGCGCCACACCCTTGGACAGCACCCTGGCGGCCGTGGCAAAGCCGAAGCCGCGAACTTCCGCGGTATGCATGATCAAGGCCCAGTCTTCGGCGAAAGCGTCCAGGTCCGGGGTGGCATGGCCTGCGCGCACGCCGCTGAGTTCGGGAATCTTTGCACCGTATTTGTGCGCCAGGATCCGGCGGTCCTGCTTGTAGCTCTGCACCACCGCGTCGACCACATCACCTGCGACCAGCATGTGGCCAGCAAAAGTGGGCTTCAGCTTGGACAGCGCCGACACCTCGTGGACATACGAGGCAGCCTGCGACTTGTCGCAGAAGTTGTTGATCAGGCGCTTGGCAAACAGCAGGTTGCCGGAGACCGACGGATTGCTTTCATACGGCTTTCTCTTCAATTTCGCGACGTCCAGCCGTGGATTAACTTGTTCGAGAAAGTCCTGGACGATGTCACCGCCCAGCAATTGCGCACGGTCATAGACGCGCACCGAAACATGCTGCTTTCCAAAAACCGCGGCCCAACGTTCGACGATGGCGTGCAAGGGTTTTTTGTTGAAATAGCAGAAGGTGTCAAAGGCGCATGAAAGATGAGTACCCTGCACGTTCTGCTGATACCAGCTCGCCAGGTAATTCAAATGCTCGCGCAGGTACACAACGACCTTCACGCGATGATCCTTCAGGATCTCCTTCATCATTTCCACGCCACGGTCCGTCAAGGTATGGAAATCTTCTGACGACAGCACGGTGATTCTGGTGCCCTCGATTTCCTTGCGAAGCGACTTCACCATTTCGCTCTCAAGCGCCGCCGGATCGTCCTTGTTGACCTTGATCCAGCGTGACAGCGCGTGATGGGCCGTGCCATCGCGGCCGGTGGTCGGATAGCACATGCCATGACGCAGCAGCTTGGCCGCATTCATGTTCATGAAATCCTGAATCGACGAGGTGCCCGTCTTGTTCAGGCCGATGTGCAAAATGATGTCGGACATGGAGAATTCAGCTGCAACAAGAGATTGACACGCGGACCGCCGGCAGGGGCCACATGGTGACTATACGTGAGCGAGCCGCGGGTGGGCGTGTGGCTTCCCCTGCGGCAGGCATGTGCTGGCCGCTGCAGGCAGGTTCCGTGAAAAACGCGCGCTTGCGAACAGAACAGGACAGGACGGATGCTCGCGACCGCTGCCCGTCGCTGTCCCTTCTTGTGGGCTGGTGTCCACGAAGTTGCGCGGCCCAAGCGCGGCAGGGCAGGGGCTCGCTGCGGATGCGAGGGGGCCTCATGGTATGGTCAAGTCTGCGCCATACTCGACAACATCGGCTGTTATTCAGCGTCCAAAGGGATGGCGCGCGGCTTTGATTTGTTCGATAGTTTTCTCCCGCCGGCGTGCTGCCGGCCAGGTCGTGCGAGCCCATGCCGGCCGTGTACATAAATCCACAGCGAGTTTTTTCATGTCATCTCCCATTCCTGTCCTGCCCGTGATCATGGCTGGCGGCAGCGGCACGCGGCTGTGGCCGCTGTCGCGAGCAGGCTTTCCCAAGCAGTTTCTGGTGCTCTCGGGAGACGACAGTCTTTTCCAGCAAGCGGCGCAGCGCCTGGCCGGCCTGGCAGCAGATGACATCGCCGTGGCGCCGCTGGTGGTGGTCGGCAACGCCGAGCACCGTTTCCTGACGCTGGAGCAATTGCGTGAGATCGGCCACGAGCCGACCGCCGTGCTGCTGGAACCGTCTGGCCGCAACACCGCACCCGCGTTGACGCTGGGTGCGCTGCAGGCACTGGAAGGGGGCGTCGACCCGGTTCTGGTTGTCACGCCGGCCGACCAGACCGTGGCCGATGGCGCCGCCTTCACCGTTGCACTGCAAGACGCGGTGCGCGCTGCGGCCGATGGCGCCATCGTCATCCTGGGCATCACGCCGGACCGGCCTGAAACCGGCTATGGCTACATTCGCGCCGAGGCGTGTGCCGATGGCCTGCACAAGGTGGCGCGTTTCGTCGAGAAGCCGGACGAGGAAACCGCCCGCCGCTACCTGGCCGAAGGCGACTACACCTGGAACAGCGGCATGTTCGTGTTGCGCGCCTCGACCTGGATGAAGGCGCTGGACAAGTTCCGCCCCGACATCGCCACGACCACCCGCGCCGCCTGGGCCGTGCGCCAGCACGACGCCTGTTTTGTGCGCCCCGGCAAGGCAGAGTTCGCCCACGTGCCGTCCGAATCGGTCGACTATGCGGTGATGGAGCAATGCCCGGGCAGCGAGTTCGACATCCGCATGGTCGCACTCGACGCCGGCTGGAACGACCTGGGTGCCTGGGACGCCGTCTGGCAGGCCGGTACCAAGGACGCGGCCGGCAACACCACCACCGGCGACGTGATGCTGGAAGATACCCGCAACACGCTGGTGCATGCCACCAGCCGGCTGGTCAGCACCGTGGGCCTGTCCAACATCGTCGTCGTCGAGACGCCGGACGCCGTGCTGGTGGCCGACCGCTCGCGCAGCCAGGACGTCAAGCGCATCGTCAACAGGCTGACCGAAAAAGGCCGCGGCGAGCACACGCTGCACCGCAAGGTGCACCGGCCCTGGGGCTGGTACGACAGCATCGACAACGGCGGCCGTTTCCAGGTCAAGCGCATCATGGTGCACCCGGGCGCTTCGCTGAGCCTGCAGATGCACCACCACCGCGCCGAGCACTGGATCGTCGTGACCGGCACAGCAGAAGTTACCTGCGGTGACAAAAAAGTGTTGCTGACAGAGAATCAAAGCACCTACATCCCCTTGGGTGAGGTGCACCGGCTGGCCAACCCTGGCAAGGTCGATCTGGAAATCATCGAGGTCCAGTCCGGCAGCTATCTGGGCGAAGACGACATCGTGCGCTTCGAAGATACGTACGGCCGTACCAGCTGAGGCTGGCCCTTCGCCTGTGCCGACCTGCCGGGCCCGCCGGCCGGCAACGGCAACACGCTTGCACAGGATCCTGGCTTTGAAACCACAACGCTTGCCGGAACGCGTGAAGCGCTTCACCTTGAGTGAGCTGCTTCACGGCGACATCAACGGCTTCATCATCAATGCCTACCTGGCGATCCAGCACCAGTGGCCGGACGAGGGCGGCTTTCGCCACTACCACTACCTGCTGGTCACCCAGCCCGAGGCCCGCCCGCGGGTGCTGCGCGAACTGGCTTTGTCCACCAGTGCCAAGCGCATCGGCACCGAGCTGGAAGACGACCTGCCGCCGGACCTGCCTTACGACCCGGCCAACAACGACCTGAGCACCTACCTGCGCGTGACGCAGAAGCTGCAGTTGCTGCATGTCATCCACGACGCGCGCGACCTGCGCGAAGCGGTGTCGCGCATCACGCTGGAAGGCATTTCGGAGGCAGTCCAGCTGGTGGTCGAAACGGCCATGGCTTCGCTTGCGCAGATGGACTCCCGCATTGCCCAAGCCGAAGCCGACGTGGCTGCGCTGCGCCAGGTGGTGACCGGGGCGGCCATCGGGGAATCGCCCGAAGCGCGGGTGGCGCCGGCGGCGCTCGCGGGTGGCGATGATCCCGAGCGGGCCTGGCTGCGGCACGAGGTGCTCAGGCTGGGCCGGCGGCTGCACATGCTGGAGCAGCAGGGCGGCGTGGTGTCCCCGGCTGGCGCGCCTGACGCTGCTGCGCCTCAGGCCAGCGTGCCGCAGATCGGCCGGCTGGAAGGCGATCTCGCCGACCTGCGCAACGTCCTGATGCCGCTGCACCAGTTCACCACGGTGGACCTGAAGCGCCACCTGGCGGACTACGTCAACGCGCTGGTGCTGGCCCATGCCAACGCCACCACCTTCGATCCGCCTGGTTTCCCTGGCGCCAGCCCGCAGAAAGTGGACGATGTCCTCTAACCCCCCGACCACCGCGCAGACTGACACCCTGGTCATGTTCTCGCCGCTGCCGCCGCGCAAGTCCGGCATCGCGGCCTACACCGCCGAGCTGTTGCCTTCGTTGTGCCTGAAGCGCCGCGTGGTGCTGGTCAACGAGGAAGGCCTGACACCCGAAGTGCAGGCCGAGCTGCCGTATTGCGGCGACGCGCTGCGCGTGATCTCGCCAGCCGAATACGAAGCCGACAGCAGCCTGGCCGCGCTGCCGCACGTCTACCAGATCGGCAACAACCGCGATCACGTCTTCGCCTACGAAGCCTTCAAGAAGCGCCCCGGCGTGCTGGTCCAGCACGACTTCAACCTGCACTACCTGGTCGAGGACGCGACGCTGGCGCGCGGCGATGCCGTGGGCTATCGCGATGTGCTGCGCGAGGAATACGGCGAACCGGGCGCCGTGCTGGCCGACCTGCGCCGCATCGGCGTGTTCTCCGAGGCGCAGAAGCAGACACTGCCAGTCAACCGCCACCTGCTGCACCTGGCCACCGGTGTGATCGTGCACAACCACTGGGTTTATGACCGGCTGCCAAACGAGGTGAAGGCCCGCACGCTGGTCATCCCGCACCACTTCTCGCCGCTGGTGATCGAGGTCGAAGGCCTGGAGCGCGCCCAGGCCCGGGCTCAGCTCCAGCTGCCCGGGCAAGGCTTCATGGTGCTCTCGCTGGGCTTCATCACGCCGCCCAAGCAGATCCAGGCCACGCTGGCTGCGCTGGCCCGCCTGCGTGATCAGGGCCTGAACTTCTTTTTCGTCATTGCCGGAGAACGCAATGCCGGCTTCGACATCGACGCCGTCATCCGGCAGCACCGGCTCGAAGAGCGTGTCGTCGTCACCGGCTATGTGCCGGAATCGGCGTTTTTCCAGTACATCGTCGCTGCCGACTGCCTGGTCAACCTGCGCCACCCCACGGTCGGCGAAAGCTCCGGCACGCTGGCGCGTGCGTTGGCGCTGGGCTTGCCGGCGGTGGTCCACAACTTCGGCCCGTCCTCCGAATTTCCGGATGACGTGGTGCTGAAAGTGCCGCTGGAACTCGGCGAGCCGCGCCAACTGGCGGCCACGCTGGAAATGCTGATGCACAGCGCCGAGCTGCGGGCCGCCCGAGGCCGGCGGGCCGAGCAGTACATGCGGCACCACTGCTCGGTGCAGCACTCGGCCGCGGCGTACCTGCACTTCATCGATCAGCTATGAATGAGCCGGGACCTGCCGACCTGAGCTCTGCTGCACCGCTGCCAGACGCTGCGAGTCCGGCTTCCGCCGCTGCGGGCAGCCCGCCGCCCTCGCTCGAAGCCCTGGCCACCGGCGAAGACCTGCGCCAGCTCTACCGCGCATTCCTCGGGCGCGATCCAGAAGCGCAGCTGATCAAGCGCGGCGGCACGCGGCCGCTGCGCGGGTTGGTGCGAGAAATGGCAGCCAGTGCCGAGGTCAACCAGCAGGTGCTGCATGCGCTGGTGCAACAACGCCCGCTGCCGCACC
>NZ_VIDT01000589.1 GCF_006519715.1 Ideonella azotifigens | reverse complement strand
TGCTGCCGCTGCAGGACGTGGCCATCTCGACCTCCGGCGACTACGAGCGCTTCTTCATCGCCAGCGACGGCCGCCGCCACCACCACCTGCTGGACCCGCGCACCGGCCGTTCAGCCGAAGGCGTGCGCAGCGTGACCATCCTGGCCGACGACGGCCTGACCACCGAAGCGCTGTCCAAGACCGTGTTCGTGCTGGGCGCCGCCGCCGGGCTGAAGCTGATCGACACGCTGCCCGGCGTGGACGCCGTGATCGTCGATGGAAACGGCCAGTTGCACTTTTCCGGCGGATTGCGCCAAGCCGGGCACTGAATCTGCATCGTCAGCATGGTTTTTCCTCGCCTTGACGTTCTTTGTCACTTCCTCCGCGCGCCCTCTATGCGAAAGCCCGTCATGAATCCAGTTGTTGACCTGCGCACCCGTGCCGGGGCGGCTTTCACGCTGCTCATCGCCAGCGTGCTCGCTGGCTGCGGCGGTGGCGGCAGCACCAGCGGCGACTCGACGCTGACCGTCAACGGCGATGTGCCGCTGGTCTACGTCAAGCGCGTCAACACCGTGGGCCTGAACCCCACCGACGGCACCGGCTTCGCTGAGGGCGGGGACCTGATGCTGCGGGAAAAGTCCTCGCCCAGCGCGCCTGAGCACAACCTCACCACGCTGATCACCCAGGGCAAGGGCGACGCCTCCGACCCCGAAGTCTCGTACGACGGCAAGAAGGTCATCTTCTCGCTGCGCTGCCCGACCAGCAACACCTCGCTGGTCAACGGCCAGCCGGCCTGCACCGGCCGCTGGAACATCTGGGAATACGACATGACGACCGGCGGGCTGACCGCAGGCACCTTCCGCCGGCTGACCAGCTCGACCGATGACGACGACGTCGACCCGGCCTACCTGCCGGGCAACCGCGGCTTCGTCTTTGCGTCGAACCGCCAGGCCAAATCCCACCTCAGCCAGGCACTGGGCCGCAGCTACTACGCGCTGGACGAATACGAGCGCGAGCGCACGCTGAACATCCACAGCATGGATGTGGACGGCAACAACATCGTGCAGCTGACCTTCAACCAGAGCCATGACCGCAACCCGGTCGTGCGGCCGAATGGCGACGTGATGTTCTCGCACTGGGACCACGTGGGCGGGCGCAACCATTTCAAGGTCTTCCGCATGAAGCCGGACGGCACCGACCTGTTCGTGCTGTACGGCGCGCACAGCGAAGGCAACAGCTTCCTGCACCCGCGCGACATGGACCCCAAGGGCGCGTACGCCGGCCAGTTGTCGACCGACCTGATGCCGCTGTCGCGCACCCACGAAGGCGGCGCGCTGATGCGGGTTGACGTGGCCAATTACTCCGAGCAGAACACCCCCGCCAACCCCAGCGTGCCCACACAAGGTGGCCAGGCCCAGATCACCGATCAGCTGCTGGAAATGGACCGTGGCCTGTCCAACTATGGCCGCGTCACCACGCCCTACCCGCTGTGGGACGGCACCGACCGCCTGCTGGTCGCCTACCGCCCCTGCGAGGTGACACGCGACGGCAACGTCGTCTCCTGCGCCACGCTGACCGCCGACGAGATCGCCCGCCTCAGCGACGGTGGTCGCAGCCGGGACGCCGTGGCCGCCGACACGCTGCAGGACGACGTGCCGCCGCCGTACGCGATCTACATGTTCGACCCGGCCAAGCAGACCTGGCTCAACGTGGCCTCGCCCGACGCGGGCTTCATGTACACCGACCCGATTGCGCTGCAGGCCCGCACCGAGCCGAATGCCACCGACCCGACGCCGGTGGACAGCGACCTGGCCTCGCAAGACCTCGGCCTGCTGGAAGTGCGCAGCGTCTATGACACCGATGGCCTGGGCCGCATGGGCGACGCGGTGCTGGGCGCCACCGACCTCGGCGAGAACTGCAGCGCCGCCATCCCCAAGACCGCGCCCACCGACCCGCTGGACACCCGCTCGCAGGTGGCCGACCTGGTCAAGATGAAGGACCCGGCCGACCCGGCTTATCACTGCTCTCCGGCCCGCTTCGTGCGCGCCACGCGGGCAGTGGCGCCACCCTCTGGCAGCATGGGCCTGCGCCAGGCCATTGGCGAAACCGACTTCGAGCCGCAGCAGATCCTGGGCTATGCCCCCATCGAGCCGGATGGCTCGTTCAAACTCACGATCCCGGCGGACACCCCGGTGGCGCTGGCCGTCATCGACTCGCAAGGGCGGGCCTTCCAGACCCACACCAACTGGATCCAGGTGCGCCCAGGCGAGCGCCGCACCTGCGATGGCTGCCACAGCCCACGCCGCGGCGGCTCGCTGAATTCCGGCACCGTGGTCAACACCGTGCCCACCGCGCTGCGCAGCGCACTCACCGCCTACCGCACATCCGGCGAAACGCTGGCCGGCACCCGCACCCGGCTGGACCCTGCGGCCCTGAAGCTGGTGTCCGACCTGATGTATGCCGACATCTGGGCCGACGCCACCCAGCCCGGCATCACCGCCCGCCCGGCCATTTCGCTGCGCTACACCGGCAACGACAGCAGCGCCGACGACCTGGTCACCGCAGCTCCCGCGAACGGCATCATCAACTACGTCGACAACATCCAGCCACTCTGGACCCGCACCCGCGGCACCGATGGCGCGATGACCTGCGCCGGCTGCCACAACGCCACCAGCACGACCAGCAAGCTGGACCTGAGCGCCACGCTGGCCGGCAGCGGTCGCCTGGTCTCGTACGAGGAACTGCTGATCGGCGACCCGGTGCTGGACCCGAAGACCGGCCTGCCGCAGACCCACCTCGAAGAAGGCGTGCCCATGGTCACGCGCCAGGCCGCGCTGGTGCAGAACGACGCCAGCGAAGGCAACGCGCTGGGCCTGGCACGCAAGAGCCGGCTGATGGAAATCCTCTCCGGCCAGAAGCTGATGGCCAGCAGCGACGCCTCGACCGCCCACCCCACGCCCGCGTCGCCGGCACCGGACCATGCCACCCTGCTGAACGCGGCCGAGAAGCGCCTGGTCGCCGAATGGATGGACCTGGGCGGCCAGTACTACAACGACCCCTTCGATGCCAGCGGCGTGCGCACCGTGGCCACGCTGGACGAGAAGGCCTTCGAGGCCAGCATCCATCCGATCCTGATGGCCAACTGCGCCAACGGTTGCCACATGGCCATCGGCAGCAGCGCGGCCAAGGACTTCCACGAGAACAAGTTCGTGCTGACCGGCAGCGAGGAAGGCGACTTCAACGTCTCGCTGTCGATGATCTCGGACGTCTGCTCGCCAGCCACCAACCCGCTGATCGCCCGGCCGTCCACCCTCCCTCACCCGGCCGCCGCCGCCAGCCAGGCACAGGCCGTGCTCCCGGTGGGCAGCAGCACCTACAACACGATGGTGGCCTGGATCGCGGCCGGCTGCAGCAACCCCGCGGCTGCCGGCAAGCACAAGGCCGGCGTGAAGCCGCCTCCCGCACAGAAAGCCGCGCTT
>NZ_VIDT01000588.1 GCF_006519715.1 Ideonella azotifigens | reverse complement strand
TCAGCTCTCAGCCGGGAGTTCAAGGACGGGGTTTATTGATCGCTTACCTCTGACCTCGGTTGGCAGATGAGCTTCCATCAGGGCACGCCGACCGAGCTTTATGAGCAGGGTTGAAGAGTTGTTTTGGAGGACTGCATCCGGCCAGGAGCGGTCCTTCACCAAGGGGTGTTCCACAGCCTTTTTCCTGCACGATTCGCGTGCGCAAAAGTTCGGTAAGAATCGTTGACGTCTACCTGCAACACGTGCGAACCATGGAGGGATCAGCGCTATGAGTTACGACTTGATGGTCTTTGCCCCAGAAGCAGCTCCGAAAGATCGAGAAGCCTTCATGGAGTGGTACGACAGCCAGTCCGAGTGGGAGGAAGAACATTCATACGACAACCCCGAGGTTTCCGCGCCAGGGCTTCGAGCGTGGTTCCTTGAAATGATCCAATCATTTCCCGCCATGAACGGACCATTTTCCTCGGATGACCTTCCGGAAGATGAGGCGTCTGTCACTGACTACAGCGTTGGACAGTCTGTCATCTACGCCGCATTTGCCTGGTCCAAGGCCGAGCAGGCGTATGAAGCGATGTTCAGCCTCGCGGCCAAGCATGGCGTCGGTTTCTTTAACGCGAGTTCGGAGAATGCCGAAGTCTGGCTACCCGATGGCAAGGGCGCTTTGTCGCTCACACATACCGCGTGAGAGACCGCAGGAGCCGGCGGTCTCAAGTCAGTCGCGCCAGCTTCCGCTTTGGGTCGCAAGCAGCCGGTCATGGAACTCGGGGTCCCAAACGCTCATAGACGCCGAGGTGCGGTGGCAGTTGCCAGCCCCGTTGGCCTCGGAAGATGATCAAAACGGTGCGGCCGCTTCCAGTGCCAATGGCGCCCTGCTGACCGGATGCGGCAGCGTCAGCTGCCACGCATGCAGCATCAGCCGTGGTGACGCGGCGTCCACGTCTGGCGGCGCGTACAGCTCGTCGCCCAAGATGGGATGGCCGATGGCCTGCAGGTGCACGCGCAGTTGGTGCGAGCGGCCGGTGATGGGGGTGAGGAGGAGGCGGGCGGTGTTGGTGGCGGGGTCGCGCGAGAGGCAGCGCCACAGCGTGGTGGACGGGCGGCCGCGCGCCAGGTCCACCATTTGCCGCGGGCGGTTCGGCCAGTCGGCGATCAGCGGCAGGTCGATCTGGCCGTCGTCTTCCGCGGGCAGGCCGGCGACGATGGCGAGGTAGCGCTTTTCGGTTTGTCGCTGCTCGAAAGCCTGGCTCAGCGTGCGCTGGGCGGCAGCACCGCGGCCGAAGACGAGCACGCCTGAGGTGCCCATGTCCAGGCGATGCACGGTCAGCGCATCGGGGAACAGGGCCTGCACACGGGCTGCGGCGCAGTCGGCGTGCGCCGGGCCGCGGCCAGGCACGGAGAGCAGGCCGGCGGGCTTGTCGATGGCGACGAGTTGGTCGTCGGCATGCAGCACCTTCAGCTCGTCTTGCGGCGGTGCGTAGACGATGCCGCGTTCAGTCACGCTTGGGCGCGCCCGTCGCCGAGATCAGCAGCAGCACGCCGGGCAGCAGGAAGACGAGCAGGAACGGGTCCCAGCCGGTCAGCACCGCGCTGCCCACGCCGAAGCCTGTCATCGCCAGGCCGACCACGCCCATCAGCAAAGCCGACGCATGCCGGCCGCGCCAGCCGGCCCAGGCAGTCTGCAGGCACAGCAGGCCGAAGACCAGCATCGCCAGGCCGCCGAAGTGCCAGCCCATGGCCAGGCCTTGCTGCAGGTCGGCCGGCGCGTTGGCTGCCTGCAGCTTGGCCTGCATGGCCGGCCAGCCGAGCAGGGAATGGGCGGCCGAGTCGGCCAGCAGCAGCACGGCGCCCACCAGGCCCAGCGCGGCAAGCGATCGTTTCATGGCGGAGGCGGGCGCGTGAAAACGCCCGTGACAGCGAAAGGTGCCGCGATCTTAGCGACCGCGGCGCCTTCGCATGTCGCATGCCCGTCACTCGTGCCGCAGCGCCTCGATCGGGTCCAACTGCGCCGCGCGGCGGGCCGGCATGAAGCCGAAGACCACGCCGATGGCGGCGGAGAAGCCGAAGGCCAGCAGGTTCACGCCGGTGTTGAAGGCGTAGGGCACGCCCAGCAGCGAGGTCAGCCCCAGCGAGGCCAGCGTGGCCAGCACCAGGCCGACCAGGCCGCCCAGCGAGGACAGCACGACGGCCTCGATCAGGAACTGCAGCAGCACCTCGCGCTCGAACGCGCCAATGGCCAGGCGCACGCCGATCTCGCGGGTGCGCTCGGTCACGCTGACCAGCATGATGTTCATGATGCCGATGCCGCCGACCAGCAGGCTGACCGCCGCCACAGCGCCCAGCAGCGAGGTCATCAGCTGCGTGGTGCCCGAGAGCGTGGCGGCGATCTGCGCGGTGTCCAGCACGTTGAAGTTGTTCTCCTGCCCTTCCGCCAGCTTGCGGCGCTCGCGCAGCAGCGTGGTCAGGCTGGCGGTCACGGCTTCGCTGTCCACGCCATCGTCCATCGAGACCAGCAGCGTGTTGATGCGGGTGTTGCCGATCACGCGGCGCTGGGCGGTGCGCAGCGGCACGATGATGGTGTCGTCCTGGTCCATGCCCATGGCAGCCTGGCCCTTGCTCGCCAGCGTGCCGATGACCTCGCACGAGAAGCTCTTGATGCGCACCTGCTGGCCGACCGGGTCCTCGTTGTTGAAAAGCTCGCGCTTGATGGTGGCGCCGACCACGCAGACCGCAGCGCCTGCCGTCTGCTCGTCTTCATTGAAGATGCGGCCGGTGGCCAGCGTCCAGTTGCTGGCGGCGAAGTACTGGTCGTTGCTGCCGGTGATGGTGGTCGCCCAGTTCTTGCCGTTGGCGATGACGGTGACGGCAGAGCGCACCTCGGGCGCAACGGCCTTCAGGCCGGCCACTTCATCGCGGATCGCGTCCACATCGGCTTCCTGGAAGGCCGGTGCGCCGGTGCCGCCGCCCGGCCCCAGGCGCTGGCCAGGGCGGATCTGCAGCAGGTTGCTGCCCAGGCTGCTGATCTGTTCGCGCACCGCGCGCGTGGCGCCATTGCCGACCGTGACCATGGTGACCACCGCGGCCACGCCGATGACGATCCCCAGCACCGTGAGGAAGGAGCGCAGCAGGTTGCGGCGGATGGCCCGCAGAGACAACAGGAAGGTGTTGCCCCACATCAGGACTGGCCCTCGCTGAGGTTGGCAAACTGGCTGGGCGGTGCGTCATGCGGCGCCTGGTATTCGTCGCGTTCGATGCGGCCGTCGCGGAAGTGCACGATGCGCTGGGCCCAGGCGGCCATGTCCGGCTCGTGGGTGACCATCAGCACGGTGATGCCGTGTTCGCGGTTCAGCGCGCGCAGCAAGGCCATGATCTCTTCGCTGCGGGCGCTGTCGAGGTTGCCGGTGGGTTCGTCGGCCAGCAGCACTGTCGGCTGGGTGACGATGGCACGGGCAATCGCCACGCG
>NZ_VIDT01000587.1 GCF_006519715.1 Ideonella azotifigens | reverse complement strand
GACGGCGACGCCGTGCTGTTCTCCGACGAATCCGAGCAGGTCTTCCAGCGCGGTGGGCTTCAAGCCTTCCAGGACCATGAGGTCGAACAGGCGCAAACCCCGCTGGCCGCCGGCCCGTTCAAGCCGCTGCTGGACGCCCTGCACCGCCTGCGCGCCAGCGCCGAAGACACTGGCATGACGCTGCGCACCGCCCTGGTCACCGCCCGCGGTTCCCCGGCCCACGAACGCGCCATCCGCACGCTGATGGCCTGGGGCGTCGAGATCGACGAAGCCTTCTTCCTCGGCGGCCTCACCAAAGGCCCGTTCCTGCGCGAATTCGAACCCGATTTCTTCTTCGACGACCAGACCGGCCACGTCGAGGGCGCAGCGCCGCATGTGCCGTCCGGCCATGTGGCGGCAGGCGTGTCCAATCTCGTACCAGTTCCCCCTAGGAACATCAGTGGAACAAGCTGGCCGGATCCGCCAGAATCAGTTCGCTTTCAATACCAAGAAGGCGCGGAGGGCGCCGATCGATCATGAAGAACTTTTTTTTGATCGCGACAGCAGCCTATGTCGCGACTTGCAGCATTGCGCATGCGGCCTCTACCTATTCGCTGACCATTTTGGATGACTACCCTGATTCGATGCTTGGCTATCCCGTTCCGGGTGGCTTCAACAAGCAAGGCGTTGTCGTAGGTCAGTCATCGTCTCCATTTGGGCTGGCGATTAAATGGATCAATGGCCAGGCAATAGCCTTGTCATCCATTGGCAACCATAGCGCCGCCCTGAGCGTGAATGCCGCAGGGCAAATTGTTGGAAAGTTCAGCGACACGGTTGACGGCGTCGATCTTCCCGTCGTCTGGAACACAGATGGAACCACGACACGTCTCAAGCCACTTGATCCCACAGCTAGTACCGCAGCAACCGGTATCAACAAGAAGGGGCTGATCGTCGGCTATAGCCATCGCATCGACCCTAACAACTCCGCCGATGACAGAAGCCATGCCGTCTTATGGAAAAACGGCAAAGTGATTGACTTGGCCATGTTGCCCAGTGGATTCCAATCGACAGCTGCGGCAATCTCCGACAGTGGCGTGATCGTCGGCAACTGCTCAATGAGCGATGGCTTTTCGCATGCGACAAGATGGATCGACGCTCAACCAGAAGATCTTGGCGCCCTGGGTGAAAACGCATCGTCATCCGCAACGTCGGTGAACGCTAGTGGTCAGATCGCGGGCTGGTCACAGGGTGCGAACCGGACCGGTATGTACGCTGTGACATGGCTAGACGGCTCGTTGATTTCATTGGGAGCATTGGACGATGACGATGCAGAAGCCTTGGCAATCAACAGCAAAGGCGCCATCGTCGGTCATGCCGTGACCAAGACCTGGGAAGACCGGGCGATGCTCTGGCAGGGCGGCAAGATTATCGATCTCAACACCAAGATCAGTGACAAGAAGCGGCAGCACGGCTGGGTATTGAAGAGCGCTGTGGGGATCGATGACAGCGGCAAGATCATCGGCCTCGCCTATGACGGGTGGACTGGCAGCTGGCATACCTATCTGCTGACTCCACAGTAATGTCTGAAGGAAGGTCGACCATGAGGCCAAGCCTGCCGTGTTGACCAGATTGTGATCCGCAGCGCCCGCGGCCTCACTGTGCATCAGTCAATGGGCACCACCGCGGCCTGATACGCCGCGACGAACTCCGGCGGCATGCGGCGCGGCTTGCCGCTGCTGATCTCGATGCAGATCAGGTCCCAGCGGCCACGCATCAGCGTCTGCCCGTCGCGGGTGCGGCGCAGCTGGAAGCGGCGTTCCATCGCCAGCTTGCCGTCGCTGGCCGTCAGCCAGGTGGCGATCTGCAAGGCTTCGCCCTGCGAGGACGGCAGCAGGTAGTCGTAGTGGCCGTGGCGGATGGCCATCGCGCGGTCCAGCCGGCGGTAGTCGGCCAGGCTCAGGCCCAGGTGCTCGGAGTGCGCCCAGCCCACCCGCTCGCACCACTGCACGTAGACGGCGTTGTTGGTGTGGTCCAGGCCGTCGATGTCCTGCGGCTGCGGGACGACTTCAAGGGTGAACGGATCGGGCAGGTCCCAGCTCATCGGCGCGGCGCTTGGTGCAGACAGACACGGCGCCGATGATACGGACGGCGGCCGATGCGGCCTGCCACTTGGGTGACTCAAGGTTCGAAGCCTTTCGCTTCGAGCCGCACCAGCCCGATGCGCGTGCCCTTGCCGTCCGGCCCGGGCTCCAGGCTGACCTGGAACTGGCGGCTGGACAGGCCGGCTTTCAGCAGCCGGCCGCCGGGCTTGGGTTTGTCGTTCTTGCAGCGCAGCACGTCGTCGCTGCCGCTGGCCTTGGGCAGGGGTGTGTCGACCTGGCCGGGCTGGCCGCAGTCCAGCACCGTGCCCTTCTTGGCCAATGCGTCGCGGTAGAACGCGGCGACGCGGTCTGGCGGGTCGCTGCTGAGGAACTGGCCGGCGGCCAGCGTGAAGCCGAAGCTGCCGCCCCACAGGCGGATCTGCGCCGAATCCTTTTCGTCGTTCTTCTCGGTCCAGGGCTTGGCACCGGGGTAGAGCGGCAGCCCGATGTCGGCCGGCGTGGCGGCTTCGTCGATGGACAGCCCGGCCTTGAAGCCTTCGGCCCAGGCCAGCGTGGTGCCCACCAGGGCCAGGCTCAAGATCGATGTGCCCACGATGGCCAGCAGGCGCAGCGGGCGAAATGCGGAAGTGCGGGGGGAGCGGAACGGAGTGGAGCGGGTCATGGCGGAGGCACCTGCAACTGGATTCGATGCCTGCATGTTCGGCCACCAGCCCCTGGCACTACAGCTGCTTGCGACGAACCGTCGCCTCGGCGGCACAGGCCGCGCAGTGGCCGGCCAGGGCGACAATGCGGCCGCGCCAACTCGGCGCCCGGTCACCTCCACGTTCAGCCCACCCGCACCTTGAACACCACCTTGCCCGCCAGCGCCGAACCCGTGCGCCACCCACCCGGCCTGAAGGTCATCTTCCTGACCGAGATGTGGGAGCGCTACAGCTACTACGGCATGCGGCTGCTGCTGGTGCTCTACCTCACCAAGGCACTGGGCTACCCGCGCGCCGAGGCGCTGAGCCTGTACGGGCTCTACACCGGGCTGGTCTACCTGACGCCGCTGTTGGGCGGCTACATCGCGGACCGCTGGCTGGGCGCGCGGCTGACCTCCATCATCGGCTCCACGGTGATGATGCTGGGCCATTTCGCCATGGCCTTCGAGCCGCTGCTGTTCATCGCACTCGGGCTGCTGGTGGTCGGCAACGGGCTGTTCAAGGCCAACACCTCGTCCATGGTCGGCCTGCTGTACGACGGCCCGGACGATCCACGCCGCGCCGGCGGCTACACGATCTTCTACATGGCGGTGAACGTCGGCTCGCTGCTGGCGCCGCTGGGCGCGGGCACGCTGGGCGAGGTCTATGGCTGGCACTGGGGCTTTGCCAGCGCCGGCGTGGGCA
>NZ_VIDT01000586.1 GCF_006519715.1 Ideonella azotifigens | reverse complement strand
TGCTGGTGGTCACCGCCCCGCCGGAAGCCACGCTGAACGGCCAGGCCACGCGGCTGGCTCCCGGCGCCCGCATCCACGGCGCGGACAACCTGCTGCAGATGTCCGGTGCCCTCGTGGGCCAGAAGCTGGTCGTCAACTTCACGCTGGACGCGATGGGCCAGCCGCTGGAAATCTGGGTGCTGCGCGACGACGAAGCCAAGGTAAGCCCGTGGCCGCGCACGCTGGGGCAGGCGCAGAGCTGGAGTTTCGACGCTGCTGCGCAGACCTGGACGAAACCATGAACGCTGTCACTACCGCCAATGTCGTGCGGGCCGAGCGCCGGGCCGCTCCCAAGCCGGCCCGCGTCCCCTCGGGGGACCGGTCGCAGTACCCTGCGGACGAGGGGTTGTCATGACGAAGAAGGTTTTCATCAGAACCTTCGGCTGCCAGATGAACGAGTACGACTCGGACAAGATGGCCGACGTGCTGCGCGCCGCCGACGGTTACGAGCCGACGCAGGACGTCGAAGAGGCCGATCTGGTGCTGTTCAACACCTGCTCGATCCGCGAGAAGGCGGCCGAAAAGGTGTTCTCCGACCTGGGCCGCGTGAAGCACCTGAAGGAGAAAGGCGTGCTGATCGGCGTGGGCGGCTGCGTGGCCAGCCAGGAAGGCGCGGCCATCATTGACCGCGCGCCGTATGTGGACCTGGTGTTCGGCCCGCAGACGCTGCACCGGCTGCCGCAGATGATTGCCCAGCAAAAGGCGCAGAAGCGCTCGCAGGTCGACATCAGCTTCCCCGAGATCGAGAAGTTCGACCACCTGCCGCCGGCACGGGTCGACGGCGCGACCGCCTTTGTCTCCATCATGGAAGGCTGCTCGAAGTACTGCACCTACTGCGTGGTGCCCTACACCCGCGGCGAGGAAGTCTCGCGGCCGTTCGAGGACGTGCTGACCGAGATCGCCGGGCTGGCGGACCAGGGCGTCAAGGAAGTGACGCTGCTGGGCCAGAACGTCAACGGTTACCGCGGCACCATGGGCGGCACCAGCGAGATCGCCGACTTCGCGCTGCTGCTGGAATACGTGGGCGAGATCCCCGGCATAGCGCGCATCCGCTACACCACCAGCCACCCGAACGAGTTCAGCCAGCGGCTGATCGACGTCTACGCCAAGGTGCCGCAGTTGGTGAACCACCTGCACCTGCCGGTGCAGCATGGCTCGGACCGCATCCTCTCTGCGATGAAGCGCGGCTACACCTCGCTGGAATACAAGAGCGTGATCCGCCGGCTGCGCCTGGTGCGGCCGGACATCCAGCTGTCGACCGACTTCATCGTCGGCTTCCCCGGCGAAACCGAGGAAGACCATGCCAAGTCGATGAAGCTGATTGACGACATCGGTTTCGACGCTTCATTCAGCTTCATCTTCAGCGCCCGCCCCGGCACCCCGGCTGCGGCGCTGCACGACGACACCCCGCACGAAGTGAAGCTGGCCCGGCTGCAGGCGCTGCAGGCCAGGCTGGAAGACAACGTGCGCCGCTACAGTTTGGCAATGCAGGACACCGTACAGCGCATCCTCGTCGAAGGCCGCTCGCGCAAGAGCGCGGCCGAACTGATGGGCCGCACCGAGTGCAACCGCATCGTCAACTTCCCCGGCACGCCACGCTTGATCGGCCAGCTGATCGACGTGCGCATCACGCAGGCGATGCCGCACTCGCTGCGCGCCGAGGTGGTGACGCAGGACAGCGTGACGGCCTGAGCGGCTGTCGCTGGGGAGTGGTTCAATGGGGGCGGACCCAGCCGCGCCACCACAGTGCCAGCGCGGTGGCGGCGACCAGCATCGCATAGGTCGCCATGCGGCCATCCCGACCGAACAGCACCAGGCCAAACAGCAGCACCAGGGCGCCTGCGCCCATGGTCCAGAGCGCCAGCCGGGCAAACGGCACCCGCCTGAGCGGCCGGTGCCACATCAGCTTGGCCAGCCCGGTGGCGATCAGCCCCACGCCCAGCGCGGGACCGAAGAAATTCAGCAAGTGCCAGATGGCATCCAGAGGGCCCATGGTGACGACGTCCTGCTTTGATTCCCGTCAATTGCGCCACAGCGTCAGCAACCGACCGTATGCTGAGGGCAAGGTAAGGATTTTATAATTCGGTCATGAGTGTATTTGCGCTCGGCTTGAACCATCACACGGCCCCGCTGGATTTGCGGGGCCGATTTGCGTTCGCGCCCGAGCAGCTGACACCCGCGCTGCAGGCGCTGCGCGACCAGTTGCAGCGCTCCGCGCCGGAAACGGCGATCCTGTCGACCTGCAACCGCACTGAAATCTATGTGGCCAGCGGGCCCGAGCGCGCCCGCGAACTGGTACGCCCGGCGCTGGACTGGCTGGCCCGCCAAGGTGGCGTGGCCGAGCAGCATTTGCAGCAGCACACCTATGTGCTGGAAAACCGAGAAGCGGCCCGGCATGCCTTCCGCGTGGCCTCCGGGCTGGACTCGATGGTGCTGGGCGAGCCGCAGATCCTCGGCCAGATGAAGCAGGCGGTGCGCGGCGCCGACGAAGCCGGCACGCTGGGCACCACGCTGCACCAGCTGTTCCAGCGCTCGTTTTCGGTCGCCAAGGAAGTGCGCACTTCCACCGAAATTGGCACGCATTCGATCAGCATGGCCGCAGCCACGGTGCGCCTGGCCTCGCAGCTGTTCGAGGACCTGCAGAAGATCAAGGTGCTGTTTGTCGGCGCTGGCGAAATGATCGAGCTGGTGGCCACCCATTTCTCGGCCAAGGAGCCGCAGATGATGGCGGTGGCCAACCGCACGCTGGAGCGCGGCGAGAAACTGGCCACCCGCTTCGGCGCGCAGGCCATGCGCCTGGCCGACCTGCCGGCGCGGCTGCATGAATTCGACGCGGTGATCTCCTGCACCGCCAGCTCGCTGCCCATCATCGGGCTGGGCGCGGTGGAGCGGGCACTGAAGGCGCGCCGCCGCCGGCCGATGTTCATGGTGGACCTGGCCGTGCCGCGCGACATCGAACCCGAAGTGGCGCGGCTGTCAGACGTGTATCTCTACACCGTGGACGACCTGACCGCCGCGGTGCAGACCGCCAGCCAGAAGCGGCTGGCTGCCGTCGAGCAGGCCGAGGCCATCATCGATGCCGGCGTGCAGAGCTTTGCCCATTGGCTGGACCAGCGCGCCAGCGTGCCACTGATCCAGGCGCTGAACCGCCAGGCCGACGACTGGCGCGCGGCGGAAATTGGCCGTGCCCGCAAGCTGCTGGCCCGTGGCACCGATGTGGACACGGTGCTGGAAGCGCTGAGCCGCGGCCTGACCCAGAAGATGCTGCATGGCGCGCTGGCCGAGCTGCATGGCAGCGAAGGCGAACAGCGCCACCAGACGGCCGAGATGGTCTCGCGCCTGTTCCTGAGACAGGCGGCGCGCGGCCCTTCGGACGGCGACGACAACGGGCGCTAGCGGCGCTCGCCGCGTGACGGCCGAACCTTCGGCC
>NZ_VIDT01000585.1 GCF_006519715.1 Ideonella azotifigens | reverse complement strand
CCACGAAATCCGGCGAGACGACAGGCAGCGTCGGCACCGCCACCAGCTGGTAGCCGCTGAAATCGGCCGAGGCCGGCAGCACGTCCACGTCCAGCCCCAGGCGGCGCAGCGCGCTGTACCAGCGCAGCTGCAGCGTGTGCACGTCGAAGTCGGCGCTGTTGGGCAGCGCGTCCAGGGCCCATTTGCCGGCGTAGTCCACCACCAGCGCCACGCGCGCCGGCCGGCTGGTTTCCACCGGCACGGTGGCCAGCTCGCGCGCCACCTGCGCGGCCTCTTCGCCGCCGGTGGCCAGCAGGTTGTCGGGCGTGTTCAGGCCGGAGTGCAGCTGCTCTTGCGCGTACGGCACCTGGCGCCAGCGGAAGTAGGAGACCAGTTCCGCCCCGTGCGCAAAGGCTTCCCAGGTCCAGGCGCGCACCATGCCGGGCAGCGGCAGCGCGTTCCACGGCGCCCAGTTCACCGGCCCGGCCTGCTGCTCCATCACCCACCAGCGGCCACTGGCCACCACGCCGCGGTACAGGTCGTGGTTGAACGCTGCGATGTCCGGATGGCCGGTGCGGCGGTGGGCCAGCTTCTCGGCTTCGCTGGCCACGTTCATGCCATCCAGGTGGCCCAGCGGGTAGCTGTCCCAGCTGGCAATGTCCAGGTCGCGGCCCATCTTGTGGTGCTCGAAGCTGCCGAAGAAACCCATGAAGTTGTGCAGCACCGGCCGGCCGGGTGCGTGCCGGCGCAGGATCTCGACCTGCATGCGGTTGTAGCGCAGCACCTCGTCGGAAGCGAAGCGCTGGAAGGCCAGCAGCTGCGAGGGGTTGGGCGGCGCCGGCATCGCCACCGGCAGGCCCACGTCCTCGAAGCGCGCGTAGGTCATGCTCCAGAAGACATTGCCCCAGGCCTGGTTCAGCGCTTCGATGCTGCCGTAGCGCTCGGCCAGCCAGGCGCGGAAGCGCTTCAGCGCGCCCTGCGAGTAGGACACGGTGGTGTCGTGGCAGCCGTATTCGTTGTCGGTCTGCCAGGCGATCACGGCCGGATGGCTGCCATAGCGCTCGGCCATCGCCGTCACCACGCGGGCGCTGGCGGTGTGGAAGGTCTCGCTGGAAAAGCAGTAGTGGCGGCGCGAGCCGAAGGGCTTGGTGCGCCCGTGTGCATCCACTGCCAGCACGTCCGGATGCTGCTCGACCAGCCAATGCGGCGGCGCGGCGGTCGGCGTGCCCAGCACGACTTCCAGGCCGGCTTCGGCCAGTGTGTTGATCGCCCGGTCCAGCCAGTCCCACTCGAAGCGGCCGGGGGCCGGCTCGATCAGCGCCCAGGCGAACTCGGCGATGCGCACGGTCGACAGGCCCAGCTCGGCCATGCGGCGCGCGTCCGAGGCCCACAGCGATTCGTCCCACTGCTCGGGGTAGTAACAGACGCCCAGCTTCATGGCGCAGGCCCAGGAAAAGTTTTGGTGTGCATAGATTAAACGCTTAATCCTTTTCCCGTCAATGGCGGTTTTGCCGGCCAAACGGCCCGTCCCGGCTGGGCCGAAAACGTTGAGGGTTTTCCCGCTGGCTCGGGCGGAATGCAGCCGACACACTGCCGGAAGTTAATCGCTTAACAAAGCATTCCGCCTTCATTCCCTGCGCCGATGAACCTCCCGTCTTCCCTCCCGCTGAGCGGCCCGCTGGGCTTGCAGCTGCCGCCCGCACCGGCGCGTGCCGAAACCGGTTTCCTGAACCTGGGGCAGCACCCGCGTGCCGACCGGAGCCTGGCCGTCAACAGCCGCTGGCTGACGCTGGACGGCAAACACTGGATGCCGGTGATGGGCGAGTTCCACTACTCGCGCTTCCCGGAAAACGAGTGGCGCACCGAGCTGCTGAAGATGGCCGCCGGTGGTGTGAACATCGTCGCCAGCTATGTCTTCTGGAACCACCACGAGGAACAGCGCGGTGAGTTCGTCTGGACCGGCCAGCGCAACCTGCGCCGCTTCGTCGAGCTGGTGGCCGAAGCTGGGCTGCTGTTCTACCTGCGCCCGGGTCCCTGGGTGCATGCCGAGGCGCGCTACGGCGGCCTGCCGGACTGGGTGATGGCGCAAGGCCCGGTGCGCAACAACGATGCAGCCTACCTGGCGGCGGTGCGCGCTTTCTACGGTCAGATCGGCGCGCAGCTACGCGGCCTGCTGTGGTGCGACGGTGGCCCGGTGATCGGCCTGCAGCTGGAAAACGAATACGACCAGGTTGGCCCCGGCCGCGGTGCCGAGCACATCGAGGCGCTGCGCCACATCGCCATCGACAGCGGCCTGACCGTGCCGCTCTACACGGTGACCGGCTGGCCCACGCTGGACATTCCAGAGCGCGAGGTCATCCCCGTCTCCGGCGCCTATGCCGACGGCTTCTGGAGCGGCGCTACCGAACCCCTGCCGCCGTCCGGCGTGTTCCTGTTCGACACCAGCCGCGCGATCGGCGAGATGGGCAATGTCGGCGGCACACCGGCCGAAGGCCGCATCGACCCGTCGCACTACCCGTTTTTCCTCGCCGAAGCTGGCGGCGGCATGCACGTGTCCTACCACCGCCGCCCGGTCGTCACGCTGCAGGATGTGGCCGCCACCGCGCTGGTGCAGGTCGGCTCCGGGGCCAACCTCTATGGGTATTACATGTACCACGGCGGTTGCAACCCTGCCGCCCTGGTGCCCGGCGCGCGCCTGCAGGAAACCCAGGACACCGGCTACCCGAACGACGTGCTGGTGCTGAACTACGACTTCCGCACCCCGCTGGGCCAGTACGGCCAGGTGCGAGCCTCCTACGGCCGGCTGCGCTGCCTGCACCAGTTCATGGCCGCATTTGGCGAGGAGCTGGCCGCGATGGAGGCCGTGCTGCCTGCCGAGCGCGCCAGCGGGCCGGAAGACCGCAGCCGCCTGCGTGCCTCGCTGCGCGGCGCTGGCGACAACGGCTTCCTGTTCGTCAACAACCACCTGCGCCACCACCCGCTGCCAGCCTTCTCGGGCGTGCAGTTCGAGGTCCAGCACAGCGGCGGCACGACGCTGCTGCCCGCCACACCGGTGCAGGTGCCCAGCGGCCTCAGCTTCATCTGGCCCATCGGCCTGCGCCTGGGCGCGGCCCGCCTGGCCCACGCCACGGTGCAGCCGCTCACCCGCTGGACCGAGCCGGACGACACGCAGGTGCTGGTCGCATTTGCGCTGCCGGAGTTCGGCGCCAAGCTGCACTTCGAGGCGGCGTCAATTGAGGTCACTGATTCAACGCCGGGCGATGAAATCCAGCAGGACGCCCAAGGCTGGCAGCTGGACATCGCCGTCACCATCGCGCCGCGCCTGCTGCGCGTGACCGATGCCACTGGCGCGGTCCACAGCGTCGTGCTGCTGCCGCAGGCGCTGGCCGACCAATGCCTGCACGCGAAGCTGAATGGCCGCGACCGGCTGCTGATCAGCCCGCAGCCGCTCTACCTGGACGGCGACGAGGCGGTGGTCTCGGTGGCCGACGAC
>NZ_VIDT01000584.1 GCF_006519715.1 Ideonella azotifigens | reverse complement strand
ACGCGGCATGCCCGCGGGCATGGACAACGACAACCAGTACCTGTACTACCGCAACACCTTCTACTGGGACAAGCACGCCTACCAGCTGGCCGCCGGTGACTACACCCAGGCCAGGGTGCAGCACTGGTACCACGACATGGTGAATTTCAGCTATTCGTCCAGCGCGATGGCGTCCACCGTCAACCCGCTGGAAGGCCGGCTGTGGTTCCGCACGCCCAACGACAGCGGGCTGACCTCGGGCACCTACAACCAGCCCTGGCAGATCGGCCGGGTGCTGGACGATGGCAGCACGCAGCTGACGACCCTCCTCTACAACCAGACCGGCAACCCGGCCTCGGTGACCGATCCTGAAGGGCGCTACACCCAGTACACCTACGGCAATGGCAACGGCATCGACGTGACCCGGGTGCGGGTGCGCGACAAGAACGGCAACTACTACGTCACGGCGCAGGCGACCTTCAACACGCGGCACCTGCCGCTGACCACCACCGACGCAGCGGGCCAGGTCACGACGTACACCTACAACCCGGCCGGGCAGTTGCTCACCAAGACCAACCCGCTGGGCCAGGTCTGGACTTACCAGTACGACGCGCTGGGGCAGTTGACCAGCATCACGCTGCCAAATGCCGTCGCTGGCGTCACGCTGACCTACGACGGCTTCGGCCGGGTGGCCTCCCGCACCGACTCCGAAGGCCACGTCATCGGCTACAGCTATGACGCGCTGGACCGCATGCTCAGCGCCACCTACCCGGACGGCAGCAGCGAACAGTACGCCTACGACAAGCTGGACCTCGGCAGCTACACCGACCGCCTGGGCCGCGTGACCAGCTACGGCCACGACGCCAACCGCGCGCTCAGCAGCGTCACCGATCCGCTGCTGCACACCGTTTCCATCGGCCGCTACCGCAATGGCGAGTTGCAGACGCTGACCGATGCCAAGGGCAATGTCACCACCTGGCAGCGCGACCTTCAAGGCCGCGTCACCAGCAAGACCTTTGCCGACGGCAGTGTCGACACCTTCAACTGGGAGACTTACGGCGCACGCATGAAGTCGCGGGTGGACGCGACCGGCCGCACCCAGACGCTGACCTACCGCAAGGACGACCGCATCGCCAGCGTCGCTTACAGCGGCGGCAGCGTTGCCACGGCCACGGTCAAGTTCAGCTACGACACGGTGTTCCCGCGTGTGAAGTCCATGAGCGACGGCACTGGCACGACCCAGTACCAGTACGGCGCCGTGGGCAGCCTGGGCGCACTGCAACTGACGGGTGAAGACGGGCCCTACGCCAACGACGACATCGCCTACGCCTACGATGAACTCGGCCGGGTGAAGCAGCGCACGGTAGCGGGCAATGCCGAGAGCATCGTCTTCGACGCGCTGGGCCGCGTGAGCAGCGGCCAGAACGCGCTGGGCGCACTGGCCTACAGCTACCTGGGCAACACCTTCGCACCGCTGACCGTGGCCGTGGGCACCAAGGCCAAGACCACCTTCGGCTACGAGAACAACACGCTGGACCGGCGGCTGAGCAGCATCGCCGGCCTGGGCACGCGCAGCTTCCAGTACACCAGCAACGCCCAGGCCCTCGTCACCGCCATCGCCGACACCACGATTGCCGGCGCGGCACGCGGCTGGACCCCAGCCTACGACGCCGCGGACCGGCTCACCGCCATGTCGGTTTCCCCTGGCGATGCATTTGCCTACGCCTACGACGCGGCCGACAACCTGACCAGCCTGACCCTGCCCGGCGGCACCACCTCCACCGCCACCTTCGGCGTCAACAACCAGTTGCTGAAGCTGGCCGGCGCCAATGTGACGCACGACAGCGCCGGCAACATCACCGACGACGGCAAGCGCACCTACACCTGGGACGGCGCCGGCCGACTGGCCACCATCCTCTACAAGAACAACGCGGCGCTGAAGAGCGAATTCCGCTACGACGGCATGGGCCGCCGGGTGGCGATGCTGGAGACCAATGGCAGCACCGTCACCGAGACCCGCTTCCTGTGGTGCGGCATGGTGCTGTGCCAGGCCCGCGACGGCAGCGACGCGGTGACCCGGCGCTACTTTGCCGAAGGCGAATTCCGCCCGGCGAACTCGGCCAAGTATTACTACAACCGCGACAAGCTGGGCTCGGTGCGCAACGTGACCAACGTCGCCAGCGGTGCCGTGCAGGGCTCGCTGGACTACGACGCCTACGGCAACTCGGTGGCCACCGGCGGCACGCCGACCTCCACCGACTTCCGCTACGCCGGCATGTTCTATCACGCCACCAGCGGCCTCTACCTCACGCCTTTCCGGGCCTACAACCCGGCGGCCGGCCGCTGGCTCTCACGGGACCCGATTGCCGAAAACGGTGGCGTGAACCTGTACAGCTACGTCAAGGGCAACCCGGCTTCGCAGATCGACCCGCTGGGCCTGTGGACCATCAACATCGGCATCTCCGGCAGCGTCAACATCCCGCTGATCGGCCCGGTGGGCATTGGCGGCGGCGGTTTTGCCGGCATTGCCTTCGACGGCACCAACTGGGGCTTCTACGGCGGTGGTGGCGGTGGCGTGGGCGCTGGGGCCGGCGGCTCGATCGGCATCCAGTTCGGCGGCTCGAATGCCAAGACGATCTGCGACCTGGCCGGCCCGTTCGCCTCGGTCAGCGGCTCCGGCGGCGAAGGTGTCATCGGCGGTGCCGAGGGCTACTACGGCCAGGGCTCCGACGGCAGCAACATCTACGGCGGCAACGGCTTCATTGGCGTGGGCGGCGGCACCCCTGTCTCAGGCACCGCCGGCGCCACCTACACCTGGGTGCACCCCTTCTGAACAATGCCTGCCGACACAAGGATGCCGATGCTCAGATCCCTGAAAATCATCTGCGGCCTGCTGGCGCTGGGCTTGTGGTGCTGTTCCTTCTTCGTCTGGCAGCGCTACGCCTCGACCGGCGCCGCCTCGCCACCGCCCGGCGAACCCTCGTACCCGCTGAACACCCACGGCGCAGTGGTCTACCTCACGGCCGGCGAGCACTTGCTGCTGTACGGCCTGATCACGGCCGGCGCGGTGCTGTTCGTGCTGGCCGCCGGCCTGTACTTCTTCGGGGACAGGAAATAAGCCGCGGCGCGCCAACCCAGCTGCGGCAAGCCCGTGGCCACCCTGCAGGCTCATGGCCGCATCGGCCTGCATGCGCCCGTTCGTGCGCGCCTTCCCATTCGTGCGCGCCTTCGCGCGCCTCTTCATTCAATCAAACGCTGCCGCCAGGCCCGGCCACCGCATCGGGTGGCCGGGCTTCGCCGCGGCCCCAGTGCCCCACTCCCTCCTGGAGCGATTCATGCAAGCTTTCTCCGACACCTCCCGCGCCAGCAACCCGCAGCGCCGTCCGCAAAGCCTGAAGCTGGGCGCACTGGCGCATGCCATCCAGGCCTGGCGTGCGGGGAACTCGACGCGGTTGGCCGAGGCCGGCACCTGGTCGGCCATCGGCGCACTGCTGGTGCCG
>NZ_VIDT01000583.1 GCF_006519715.1 Ideonella azotifigens | reverse complement strand
GCCCACCGGCATCCAGACCAGCGGCACCAGCAGCGGTCAGAGCAGCGTGGCGAGCACGCCTGTCTCGGCTTCGGCCGGGCCGTCCACCGGCGGCCAGATCCAGGCCGACCCGTCGACCAACTCGCTGATCATCTCGGCGCCCGAAGCCGTCTACCGCCAGATGCGCCAGGTCATCGACCAGCTCGACACGCGCCGCGCGCAGATCTATGTCGAGACCATGATCGTCAAGGTCGACGCCGCCAAGGCTGCCGAGTTCGGCATCCAGTGGCAAGGCGTGATCGGCAGCACCAAGAACAACACCATTGGCTACGCCGGCACCAACTACGGCAATGGCGGCAACAACCTGCTGAACCTGACGCTGGCCCAGGTGGCGGGCTCTGCCGCGACGACGACCGCTGCCAGCAGCGGCACCTCCACGGTGCCGGGCCAGGGCCTGAACCTGGGCATCCTGAACAGGATCAACGGCGTCTTCACGCTGGGCGCGCTGGCGCGCTTCCTGGAGAGCAACACCGGCGCCAACGTGCTGTCCACGCCCAACCTGGTGGCGCTGGACAACGAGGAAGCCAAGATCGTGATCGGCTCGAACGTGCCCTTCACCACCGGCAGCTTCACCAACACCGGCACCGGCAATGGCGCGGTCAACCCGTTCCAGACCATCGAGCGCAAGGACGTCGGCATCACGCTGAAGATCAAGAGCCAGATCGGTGAAAACGGCACCGTGCGCATGACGATCTACCAGGAGAGCAGCTCGCTGCGCCAGGATGGCTCGCAGATCACCGACAAGAGCTCGATCGAGAGCACCGTGGTGGTGGACGATGGTCAGACCATGGTGCTGGGCGGTCTGCTGAAGGACGAATACGGCGACTCCGAAGGCCGCGTGCCGGGCCTGGCCAGCATCCCGTGGGTGGGCAACCTGTTCCGCAACGAATCGCGCACCCGCACCAAGAGCAACCTGATGCTGTTCCTGCGCCCTGTCGTGCTGCGCACGCCGGGCGCTGCCGACGCCGTCACCGTGGACCGCTACGATGCGATTCGCGCGCTGCAGCAGAACAGCCAGCCCAACCCGGACTTCATCGCGCCGATCACCGACTCGCCCATCATCCCGCAGCGCATGCCGGGCAGCGGCGCGCCGGCCTCGCCGATCACCACGCCGCCGAATCCGCCCGAAGGCCCGAACGCGCCCGCCGCGCCGGCCCCTTCCAGCAACTGAGCGCAGACCAGGCACCTGACATGGCCCAACGCCACCCCCTGCCCTACGGCTTTGCCAAGGCCAACACGCTGCTGCTGGAAGACGATGGCGGCCAGTTGCTGCTGCGTTTTGCCGACAGCACGCCGCGCAGTGCCTTGACCGAGGTGCTGCGCCTGTATTCGGTCGACCAGCTGGAACACGAAGACAGCGCCGCCCTGGCCCAGCGCCTGGCCGAGGCCTACTCGGGCGGCGAAGGCAGCGCCGCTTCGGTGATCGGCGAAGTCGAAAGCGCGGTCGACCTCTCGCGCATGATGCAGGAGCTGCCGGCGGTCGAAGACCTGCTGGAAGCCGCCAACGACGCGCCCATCATCCGCATGCTCAACGCGCTGCTGACGCAGGCCGCGAAGGACGGCGCGAGCGACATCCACATCGAGCCCTACGAGCGCAGCTCCAGCGTGCGCTTCCGCGTGGACGGCACGCTGCGCGAAGTCGTGCAGCCGAACAAGGCGCTGCACGCGGCGCTGATCTCGCGCCTGAAGATCATGGCCGAGCTGGACATTGCCGAGAAGCGCCTGCCGCAGGACGGCCGCATCTCGCTGCGCATTGGTGGCCGGGCGATCGACGTGCGGGTTTCGACCCTGCCTTCGGCCCACGGCGAACGTGCGGTGCTGCGCCTGCTGGACAAGAGCGAGTCCAAGTTCACGCTGGAAGGCCTGGGCATGGACGGCGACGTGCTCGCCGCGTTCGACCGCCAGGTCCACCAGCCGCACGGCATCGTGCTGGTCACCGGCCCGACCGGCTCCGGCAAGACGACCACGCTGTACGCGTCCCTCGGCCGGCTCGACACCGCCACCACCAACATCCTGACGGTGGAAGACCCGGTCGAATACGAGCTGGCCGGCATCGGCCAGACGCAGGTCAACGCGAAGATCGACCTGACCTTCGCCAAGGCCTTGCGCGCCATCCTGCGGCAGGACCCGGACGTCATCATGATCGGCGAAATCCGCGACTTCGAGACCGCGCAGATCGCCATCCAGGCCTCGCTGACCGGCCACCTGGTGCTGGCCACGCTGCACACCAATGACGCGCCCTCGGCCGTGACCCGGCTGATCGACATGGGCGTCGAGCCCTTCCTGCTGAGCTCCTCGCTGCTGGCGGTGCAGGCCCAGCGCCTGGTGCGCAAGCTCTGCCCGGTCTGCCGCAAGCAGGACGGCGAAGGCCGCTGGCACCCCGTCGGTTGCCCCGCCTGCAGCATGAGCGGCTACAAGGGCCGCACCGGCGTCTACGAACTGATGGTGGTGGACGACAAGGTGCAGGCGCTGATCCACAACCAGGCCGCCGAGAGCGAGATCATCGAAGCCGCCCGCCTCAACGGCCTGCGCTCGATGCGCGAGGACGGCGAACGGCTGGTCGCCGCCGGCATCACGTCACTGGAAGAAGTTCTCCGCGTCACCCGGGAATGAGTTAGTCCATGCCCGCCTTCAAGTACGAAGCCCTCAACGCCGCCGGCAAGCAGGTCAACGGCCTGGTCGAGGCTGACCATGCCAAGTCCGCGCGGGCGGCCGTGCGCGGCCAGGGCCTGGTGCCCTTGACCGTCACGCTGGTGGCCATGGTCGAGGCTTCGACCGGCAACAGCGTCAAGTTCAACCGCCGGGCCTTCAGCAAGAGCGGGCTGACGGTCTGGACCCGGCAGCTGGCCGGCCTGGTCTCGTCCGGCCTGCCGCTGGAACGGGCCTTGACGGCGCTGGCCGACGAATCCGAAGAGCCGCGCCAGCGCGAGCTCATCGCCCACCTGAAGAGCGAAGTCAACGGCGGCAGCCCGTTCGCCCGCGCACTGGCCTCGGCACCGCGCGAGTTCGACGACGTGTACCGTGCGGTGGTCGCCGCAGGCGAGCAGAGCGGCGCACTCGGCGGCGTGCTGGAGCGCCTGGCCGATGACCTGGAGGAACGCCAAGCGCTGCGCAGCAAGCTGATCGGCGCGATGCTGTACCCGGCCATCGTCTCGCTGATCGCGGTCGTCATCGTCACCTTCCTGGTCACCTATGTGGTGCCGCAGGTGGCTTCGGTGTTTGTCAACGGCAAGCACGCCCTGCCCATCCTGACGGTCATCATGCTCGCCGTGAGTGCCTTCGTGCGCAACTACGGCCTCTACTTCGTCGCGGTGATGACCGTGGGCGTGGTGCTGCTGCTGCGTGCGCTGCGCAACGAAGCCTTCCGCCAGCGCTTCGACGCCGGCATGCTGAACGTGCCCTTGATCGGCCGGCTCACGCGCGGCTACAACGCCGCCCGCTTCGCCGGCACGCTG
>NZ_VIDT01000582.1 GCF_006519715.1 Ideonella azotifigens | reverse complement strand
GAAGAGCAGGTTCGACGAAGCGCTCAAGGCTTATGCCCTGGCGACCGAAGACGGGGTGGCTGACACCGTGACTGCCGCGACCTACCAGACCGCCATGCTCTACCAGGACTTCGGCCAGGCCATGCTCAGCTCCGAGCGGCCCAAGAAGCTCTCGAAGACCGAGCGCGAACAGTACGACGTGCTGCTGGAGGAGCAGGCCTTCCCGTTCGAGGAAAAGGCCGCCGAGTTGCACACACTCAACGTCCAGCGCAGCACGCAAGGCCTGTACGACGACAGCGTCAAGCGCAGCTTTGCCGCGCTGCGCACGCTGCGCCCGGCCCGCTACGGCAAGGCAGAACGCAGCAACGACGATCTCAGCGCACTGCCGCCCCAGGCAGCCGAGGCCGCACGGCAGCGCGAGGCCGGCCAACTGGCCGAGGCACTCGCCAGTGGGGATGCTGCCTTGACCGCCAAGCCCGACAGCGCGACCCTGCACGCGCAGCGCGGCCTCACGCTGCGGCTGATGGGCCGCTTTGCCGACGCGCGCGCCGCCTACGAAAAAGCCCTGGCGTTGGATGCCAACCATGCCAACGCCGCGCTGAACCTGGGCGTGCTGCTGGACCTGTACCTGGACGATGCCGCCGGCGCCCTCGTCCAGTACCAGCGTTACCTGGCGCTGACCCCCGCCGGCGACCCGGCGGTGGCCAAGTGGGTCACCGAGCTGAAGAACCGCAAGCCGGCGCCTGGCGCCGCAAAGAAGGAGGCCACCTGATGCACCCTGCCCGCTGCCTCACCTTGTTGAGCCTGGCCGCCGCGTGCGCCATGCCGGCGTGGTCCCAAACCAGGTCCGCGAAACCCGCTGCCGCGCCCGCTGCATCTGCTTCAGCCGCCGCGCCGGCCGACAGTGGCAACACCGACCACGCCGACCTGGAGACGACCCAGATCATCGGCAACCGCGAGTTGCCCAAGGTGCTTTACATCGTGCCGTGGAAGCGCCCGGTGCCGACCTCGCTGTCCGGCAAGCCGCCCGGCAGCGTGCTGGACGAAGCGCTGGCGCCGCTGGACCGCGACGTGTTCCGCCGCGAGGTGGCCTACGGCGCCAACGCGCCGGATGCCAAGGCAGCTGCAAAACCAGACGCCACCAAGTGACGCCGCACCGAGCCGACCCGATTCAGATTCCTCTTTTCTTCCCGACTTTGCCTGTACCCGGAGCCTCCCGATGAATGCCATCAGTATCGCCATCAAGTTCATCCAGGACTGCGGCCTGTTCATCTACCCCAGCCTGCTGATCATGGCGCTGGGCGTGTCGATCGCGATCGAACGTTTCATCTTCCTGCGCCGCGCGCGCAGCGAGAACCGCAAGCTGTGGGAGAAGGTGCAGCCGCTGCTGCAGGGCGGCCAGTGGAAGGAAGTCAACAGCCTGGCCGCCAAGAGCGACGCGGCCATCGGCAAGCTGGTGCACAACGGCCTGGCCCGCATGCAAAGCTCGCGCAAGCGCGACGACATCGACGCCGCGATGGAAGAAGGCATGATGGAAATCGTGCCGCGCCTGGAAAAGCGCACCCACTACATCGCCACCTTCGCCAACGTCATCACGCTGGTCGGCCTGCTGGGCACCATCATGGGCCTGATCAAGGCCTTCACGGCCGTGGCGCAAGTGAACCCGGCCGAGAAGGCCGAGCTGCTGTCGGCCTCGATCTCCATCGCGATGAACAACACCGCCGTCGCGCTGATGGTGGCCATTCCCTTCCTGCTGATCCACGCTTTCCTGCAGGCCCGCACCGCCGAGATCGTCGACGGCCTGGAAGCCGCCAAGATCAGCTTCCTGAATGTCGTGCAGCGCCTGGCGCCCGAAGGCAGCGTCAACCGCCCCGCCACCGCTGACAGCGCAGGTCGGCCGGCATGAGGGTGCGCCGACTCCGCAAGGAAACGGCGCACCTGGAAGTCACCGCGTTCATCAACCTGATCGTGGTGCTGGTGCCCTTCCTGCTGTCCACCGCCGTCTTCACCAAGCTGGCGGTGATGGACCTGTCGCTGCCTGCGCCGGCCGCCGGCGTGATGCAGTTGCAGGTCGACAAGCTGCAACTCGAAGTGGTGATCCGACCGGACGCGCTGGACGTGGGCGACCGCGTGGGCGGCCTGATCCTGCACATCCCGAACACCGCAGACGGTGCCTACGACTTCAAGGCGCTGAACGCCGAGATGCTGGTCATCAAGCAGCGCTTCCCGGACGAAAAAGCCGCCAGCGTGCTGGCCCAGGCCAACACGCCTTACGAAACGCTGGTGCAGGCGATGGACGCGATGCGCGCCACGCCCACGCCAGACCCGGCCCACCCCGGCCGCACGGTCAGCACCGAGCTGTTCCCGGCACTGGCCATTGGCGACGCGCCGGTGAAGTCAGCCGGCGCCGCAGCGCCAGCGCCAGCCACCGCGCAAAAAGGCAAGTGAGGCCCGCATGAAACTCACGCCGCTGCAAAAACGCGCCGCCCGCAAGGCGCGCAACCAGACCGGGTTGGACATGAACCTGGTCTCGCTGATCGACGTCTTCACGATCCTGATCTTCTTCCTGCTGTCCAACTCGACCGAGATCGACATCCTGCCGAGCAACAAGGCCGTGATGCTGCCCGAATCGGCGGCCGAGACCTCGCCGCGCGAGACGCTGATGGTGCTGGTCAGCGCCAGCGAGATCATCGTCGGCAGCAAGGTCGTCGCCTCGGTGCCCGAGGTGATGGCATCCAACGAGGACCTGATCGCCCCGCTGCAGGCCGAGCTGGTCGAGCAACAGGCCAATCACAAGCCGGTGCAGACAGACGACCCGGTGAAGCTGGCCCAATCCCAGGCCATCACCATCCTGGGCGACAAGGCCATCCCCTACCAGCTGCTGCGCAAGGTGATGACCACCTGCGCCAGCGCGAACTTCACCAACGTGTCGTTTGCGGTGCGGCAGAAAGTGGGGAGTGCGTCATGAGCGCGGTCCTGTCTTTCCGTTCAGGCGTCCTGGCTTGGGACCATGCGCCGGATGACCTGAGCCGCTACCGGCGCACCCAGGCCACGGTGCTCGCCATCGTCGCGCTGGTGCTGCTGCTGGCCCAGGTGCTGCCGCCGCCGGAGATCCTGCGCGAGCCTACGCCTGCGCCGCTGCCGGCGCCCATGGCCAAGCTGATCCTGGAAAAGCCGGTGCCGCTGGTCTTGCCGGCGGTCAAACCCAAGGTCGAAGCGCCGGTCGCCAAGGCCGAGGTCAAGCCGGTGGAACCAGTGGTGCCGCCGAAGGCCCCCCCCAAGCCGCAGGTCGCCAGCCAGCATGACGGCGGCAAGCCCATCATTGCCGAGGCCCGCAACCCAGTGCCGGACAAGCCGCCAGGCGAGGCCATCGACGCGGCGCGCCGCAAGGCCACCGGCGTGGGCCTGCTGGCGATGAAGGACACGCTGGCCGAAATGCATGGTGCACCGACTGCCGTGCAGCTGAACCAGAACATCAAGCCCGGCGCAGGCGTGGGCAGCGGCACCGGCCCCGGCGTGGGCGCC
>NZ_VIDT01000581.1 GCF_006519715.1 Ideonella azotifigens | reverse complement strand
GCTGCCCACGCCGAAGATGGAAACGGCCAGCACGGTGATCAGGGCCATCGAGGCCTGCAGCCGGCGAAAAGGCGCCACGGCCTCGTCGATCGAGCGGAACAGCACCGCATGCAGGCTGCCGCGGCCACCGCCCGGTGCGCTGGCCGGCAGCAGGTCCACCCGCAACCGAAGCACCGAGATGCCGTCCAGCTCACCTTCGGACATGCCAGGCCCCGCGTCCACCATGGCCGCCACTCGGCCAACCGCGGTGGTGCCCAGGGCCAGGTGCGGCGCCTGGCCAGCAGTCTGGCTGAACAGCACCATGTCCAGGCCGGAGAGCGCGTGCAGGTCCTGCGCCAGCGCGTTCTGCAGCGGAAACCCCATCACCACCCAGCCGATCAGCAGCGGGGCCTTCATCGGCACCACCACGAATTGCATGGCCTGGCCGTGCACAAGGCGCAGCGGCGCTTGTTCGCCCCCGGATTGCCTGCGCTCCGCCGCCAGCGCAAGGAGCACCGGATCCAGACCCTCCGCATCGGACGAGCGCCCCAGGACCTGCCGCTGCGCGTCGGGCCTCCCCTGCGGGTCAAGGAAAATCGGGGACGGCCGGGCGATTTCTTGAGAACTGACCGCCACCAAGCCGCCGTTCACATCCAGCAGCGCCGAGACGCTGGCGCCAATCCGCGCAGCCTGGTTTTCCAGCGCCGAGCGCACCGTCTCCGCGTCCCCGGACTGGACTGCGGCGCGAAAGCCGAAGTCGGCCGCCAGCAAGGTGGCGCCCTGGCGCAAGCCCTGCGCGTTCTGGTCCAGCAGCCGGCCCAGCACCCGCTCGCCCAGCTGCAGCTGGTCGCCCAGCATCCTGCGCGCGTTGCGGTCGATGCTTTCGCGAACCGTCAGGAAAGCCGCCAGCTGGACCACCAGCAACAGGCCGAGGAAGAGCGTGACGATGCGCCCCGCCAGGCCGTTGAAGAGGTTGCGGCGTTTCACTTCAGCCCCGCATCCAGGCGCACGGTCAGCGCTTCTGGGCCGGCGCCCACGGTCACGGCCTGCTCGGGCAAGGGCGCGCCAGGCGCCAGGTCCGGATGCCAGGCGCGCAGCCGGTAGCTGCCCGCTGGCACCTCGCCAAGCGCGAGCTGGCCGCTCGCCGCGGTCTTGCCGTGCCAGGGCGTGTCCACCACCAGCACCCAGCCGACCATGGTGTCGTGGATGTTGCAGCCCAGCACGACAATGCCGGGCTGGTCGAACACGATGGGCTCACTCGGCTTGCCGTGGTAGAGCTTGATCTCGAATTTCTTGGCCGGCGAAAAGGAGTACACATGGTGCTGCACCCGGTCGCGGTTCGGGAAGTTGACCGGCGTGCCCACCGTCACCACCGACACCAGCGGCACGAACTGCCGCCCTTCCTGGCCAACTTCGGCATGCGCGGCCGGCTTGACCGCCGCCTTGGCGCCCACGGGCTCCAGCATCAGCACCGCGTCGGCCAGCGGCTGGCCTTTGGCGCCACTCACCTGCACCGTGACGGGACCTGCCGCGGCCAACACGGGCCACAGCACCATTCCCATCAACCAGCCAAGCCCGCGCACCGACATGCCACCAACCCCATCGCCCAACAGCGTTCACCGGGCCCCCCACACGCCGCAGTGGACGAGCCGGGGGCATCACATCCCGATTTCGGCTGAGCTGGGTCGGAACTTGAGGGGGTCTAAGGCAATGCTGAACAAGTCCTGTGCGCCGCGGCGGATTCAGGCGGGATGCCAGGCTAGGCGCGAGCCGCCGCCCAGGCTTGTGCCTGGGCAAGGTTCGCAACGACGCCTGGCGCCCACCTGAACCGCCCCGGAGGGCTGGCGAGATAACGGGCCGCCTCGGTCGTTGCGCCGCTCGGCTTCGGGCAGAGAGCCCGACCTTCGCGTCGCGCCTACGATCCGGCCTGTTCTCTCGCCAGCGCGGCACACAGGACTTGTTCAGCATTGCCTTAAATCTGGACGCGGGTGCCCAACTCCACCACCGCGTTGTCCGGCAGCCGGAAAAAAGCCACCACGCCGGTCGCGTTGCGGTTCATCGCCGCGAACAGGCGGCGGCGCCAGCCGCGCAGGCCCAGGCCCGGCGCGGTCACCACGGTCTCCCGGCTGAGGAAGAAGCTGGTCTCGAAGACGGGAATGCGCAGGCCCTGGGCGTCGCACAAGGCCAGCGCCTTGGGCACGTCCGGCACGTCGAGGAAACCGAAATTCAGCGTCACGCGCCAGAAGCCGGGCGCCAGTTCGGCCACCCGCACCCGCTCGCTGTCCGGCAGCGCCGGCACCTCGTGGAACACCACCGTCAAAATCACGTTGCGCTCATGCAGCACTTGGTTGTGCTTGAGGTTGTGCAGCAGCGCCTGCGGCACGGTGTCGGGGTTGGCGACAGGGTAGATCGCGGTGCGTGAGACGCGCGTGATGCTCGGGTCCTGCAGCGACTCGATGAAGGGTTGCAGCGCCAGGCCTTCATCGCGGATGTTGTCCAGCAGCAGCGCCCGGCCGCGGGCCCAGGTGCTCATGACGATGAACAGCAGCCCACCCAGCGCCAGCGGGAACCAGCCGCCGTCGAACAGCTTGACCGCGCAGCCGGCGACCAGCGCCGCGTCGAACAACATGAAAAATGCCGTCGCGCCCAGCGCCAGCCAGCGCGGCAGGCGCCAGCCATCGCAGATCACGAAGTAGGTCAGCACCGTGGTGATCATCATCGTCAATGTGACAGCCATGCCATAGGCACCGGCCAGCGCCGAAGAACTGCCGAACCACAGCACCGCCGCGAAGACCGCCGCCAGCAGCGCCCAGTTGACTGCCGGCAGGTAGATCTGGCCGGCCTCGCTGGCGGAGGTGTTGCGCACCACCATGCGCGGCAGAAAGCCGAGCTGGATGGCCTGCTTGGTCATCGAGAACGCGCCGGAGATCACCGCCTGCGAGGCAATGATGGCGGCCAGCGTGGCCAGCAGCACCGCAGGGGCGATCCAGGTCGCAGGGAACAGGCGGAAAAACGGGTTGTCGATGGCCTCGGGCTGGCGCATCAGCAGCGCGCCCTGGCCCAGGTAGTTCAGCGCCAGCGAAGGCATCACCAGCAGCGACCAGGCCAGCTGGATCGGCTTGCGCCCGAAATGGCCCATGTCGGCATACAGCGCCTCGGCGCCAGTCAGCGCCAGCACGATGGCACCCAGCGCCGCCAGCACATGCCAGCCGCGGCCGGCCAGGAAGGTCCAGGCCTGGCGCGGGTCCAGCGCAGCCAGGATGGCCGGTTGCTGCGCAATCTGCTGCACGCCGGTCCAGGCCAGCGCCAGGAACCAGACCAGGATGATGGGCCCGAACACCCGGCCCACCTGCTGCGTGCCGAAGCGCTGCACCAGGAACAGCGCCGCCAGCACCGCCAGCGACACCGGCAGCACATAGGGCTTCAACAGCGGCGTGGCCACCTCCAGCCCCTCCACCGCGCCCAGCACCGAGATCGCCGGGGTGATGACGCTGTCGCCATAAAACAGCGTGGCGCCGAACACGCCCAG
>NZ_VIDT01000580.1 GCF_006519715.1 Ideonella azotifigens | reverse complement strand
CGCGCCGGTGAAGTCCACCAGCAGCGTGTCCATCTGCCGCCGGCCGACCTTGATGCCCACCGCGTACGCGCCCTGCGGGTTCAGCGACAGCGGCACCGAAGGCTGGCCGACCTTGCCGCGCACCGGCGCACCCTTCACGAGGTAGCCCTCGTCCAGCAGCCGCTTGCTGATCAGCGAAACGGTCTGCGCCGTCAGCCCCGTCAGCCGCGCCAGGTCCGCGCCCGGCATCGCGCCATGCAAGCGCACCGCCTGCAACACCACGCGCTCGTTGTACTGGCGCAGCCCGCCCTGGTTGGAGCCGCGGGTGGACAGGCGGGTGTCCCCGCCACGTGCCGTCGCGGCTTCGGCATCGGCTTCAGCAAAGCTTTCGCGGTCGGCGGTCAACGCAGGCAAGGGGCTCTTTCAGGGGCGAGACAAAAGGGGAAAACAGAACTCAAGCTGCCAGCATTTCGGCGGGCAATTGATCCGGCCGCAGCGCGCCTGTCATCACCGCCACAGTGTCGCTCATGCTGATTTTCTTCGGATTCAGCACCGCCGCTCGCTTGCCCAGCCGCGCCACATGAATGCGGTCGGCCACCTCGAAGACGTGTGGCATGTTGTGCGAGATCAGCACCACCGGCAGGCCCTTGTCGCGCACGCGGCGGATCAGCTCCAGCACCATGTTGCCTTCCTTGACGCCCAGCGCCGCGGTCGGCTCGTCCATGATGACCACGTGCTGCGCAAAGGCCGCCGCACGCGCCACTGCCACGCACTGGCGCTGCCCGCCCGAAAGCGTCTCCAGCGCCTGCGACATCGAGCGGATGCCGACCTTCAGTTCCGCCAGCCGCGCCGCGCTCTCAGCCAGCATGCGGCGCTTGTCCAGCATGCGCAGCAGCGTGCCTGGCAGGCCAGGCCGGCGCAGCTCACGGCCAAGGAACAGGTTCTCGGCAATCGTCATCGCCGGCGCCACCGCGAGGTCCTGGTAGACCGTCTCGATGCCGGCACGGCGTGCGTCGATGGGGCTCTTGAACACCGTGCGCTGGCCGTCCAGCAGGATCTCGCCCGAGTCCGGCAACGTGGCGCCGGAGAGCGCCTTGATCAGCGAGGACTTGCCGGCGCCGTTGTCGCCGATCACCGCGAGGATCTCGCCGGCACGCAGCTCGAAGTCGGCACCGTCCAGTGCCGTGACCTGGCCATAGCGCTTCACCAGGCCGGTGGCCTGCATCACGATCTTGGCTTTGGACGTGGGCGCGATGTGCGAATTGGTCGGGGTCGAAAACGTGGACATCAGCGTGCGCCTCGGCGGGAAAGTTGATCGGCAGCGACCGCAAGGATCACCAACACACCGGTGACCAGCACCTGGTAGATGGACGACACGCCCATCAGCGTCAGCCCGTTGCGGAACACGCCGACCACCAGCGCGCCGATCAGCGAGCCGATGACCACGCCGCGCCCGCCGAACAGGCTGGTGCCGCCCAGCACCACCGCGGTGATGGCGTCCAGGTTCTCGGTCTGGCCGGCATTCGGGTCGCCCACGCCCGTGCGCGCCACGCTGAGCAGCGAGGCCAGGCCATAGCAGAAGCCGGCCGTCACGTAGACCACCAGCAGCACGCGCTGGGTCGGAATGCCGACCAGGCGCGTCGCCTCGGGGTTGTTGCCCACGGCATAGACATGCCGGCCGGCGGCCGTCTCGCGCAACACGAACCAGGCCACGCCATAGAGCGCGAGCATCAGCAACGTGCCCCACGCGAACTCGGTGCCGCCGATGGCAAAGGTGTTGCCCAGCGCCGTCATCAGCGGCGGCACGTCGGTGATGGTCTGCGAGCTGGAATACAGCTGCGTGATCGCAAACGCGATGTTCATCGTGCCCAGCGTGACGATGAACGAAGGCAGCTTGACCCGCGTGACCAGCAGCCCGTTGACCAGGCCGAACAGCGTGGTCACCGCCAGCCCGGCCAGCAGCGCCAGCGGTGCCGGCAGGCCGGCGTCCACCGCCAGCTTGCTCATCACGATGCCGCCCAGCGCCATCACCATGCCGCAGGACAGATCAATGCCGGCCGTGAGGATCACCAGCGTCTGGCCGATGGCGATGACGCCGACCACGGCGACCTGCTGCAGGATCAGCGAGAAGTTGCCACCGGTCAGGAAGATCGGGCTCTGCGTCGCGAAGAACACGCAGGCGATCAAGAGCGCGATGAACGGCCCGAGCGAGGCCAGGGTCAGCCCGGGCGGCAAGTGGCTGATGGCGCCTGCTGGTGCGGCCGGGGCCACTGTGACCAAGGTCGGTCCGGTGGGAGAAGACGTGGCGGGCGCCGCTGCGGCGGCGGTCGGATCGGGTGTCATCGCAGGTCCTCCTGCGCGCAGCGGCGCAGACATTACTTCTTGCCCCAGCAGAGTTCGGTGCCCTTGGCCACCGTCTGGCTGTTCACACCGGCCACGGCCTTGTCGGCGATCAGCATCACGCCGGTGTCGGTGTAGCCGCTGGGTTTCTTGCCGGTCTTGGCGAAGGTCACGCCGGCCTCCACACCCATCGCGGCCATCTTCAGCGGGTACTGCTGGCTGGTCGCGGCGATCTTGCCGGCGCCCACGTCCTTCACGCCCTGGCAGCCGCCGTCCACCGAGACGATGACCACGCCCTTCTCCTTGCCGGCCTTCTTCAGCGCGTTGTACGCACCGGCCGCGGCGGGCTCGTTGATGGTGTAGACCAGGTTCACGCCGGGCGCCTTCTGCAGGCAGTTTTCCATTGCCGTCTGGCCCTTGGCCTGGTCGCCATAGCTGTCGGCCATGCAGACGATCTCGGCGCCCTTGCCCAGCTCGTTGCTCTTGGCCTCGGGGGCGGCAAGGCCCATGCCTTTGAGGAAACCGTTGTGCCGCTGCGCGCCCACCGGGTGGCCTGGGAACAGGTCCAGCGTGACGATGACCGGCGTCTTGCCCGCCAGCGCGGCCTTGGCGTATTGGCCGATCAGCACGCCGGCCTGGTAGTTGTCGGTCGCGAACAGCGCGTCCACCGCCTCGGGCGGGTCGCTCGGACTGTCCAGCGCGATGACCAGCACGCCCTTGTCGCGCGCCTTCTTGATCGCCGGCACGATGGCCTTGCTGTCGCTGGGCACCAGCAGAATGGTCTTGGCACCGGCCGCGACCATGTTCTCCATCGCGGTGACCTGGCCGGCGTTGTCGCCATCGGCCTTGCCGGCACCGGTCAGCAGCTTCGCGCCCTTGGCCTTGGCGGCTTCGGCCGCGCCTTCCTTCATCTTGACGAAAAACGGATTGGTCTCGGTCTTCGTGATCAGGCCGATCACCGGCGCGTCTTCGGCCAGCGAAGGCGATGCGGCCAGCGACAGCCAGGCGGCGACGGCCAGCGTGGTCAGAGGAGCGGAGCGGAAGCAGGACATCGGGATGGGTCTCCTGGGGCAAAAAACGCCGAAGGCGGCGCGGCTTGTTGTGGAGCGGATTCTGGAAACAGTGGATAAATAAATCAAGTAGATTGATTAATGGAAAACCACTAGCATCCCGCCGCGACGCGAGCGGCAT
>NZ_VIDT01000058.1 GCF_006519715.1 Ideonella azotifigens | reverse complement strand
GACCTGGGTGGTGCAGGCCACGGTGCTGGCGCGCGGGCCACTGTCGGCCGAGGCCACGCAGGTTTTCTGGGAGGGCTTGCGCTTTGCGCCTTGAGCCCGCTGGCCGCAAAAGACCGCACCGATGCGCGGGGCAGGGCAGGTGCGGGCGCTTTGTTGATAATGGCCGCCTCTGCGCGGCAGGCGCCTGGTCCAGCCGGTCGGGTGTTGCCGGGTGTCGCGTCCGGTGCCGGGCGCTGTTTCAGTTGCTTTGGATCACCTCATGCCCGGTCTCCTGATCATTGCCCATGCGCCGCTGGCGTCGGCGTTGTATGGTGTGGCCGCGCATGTCTATCCCGACGGCCTGACCGGGCTGGCGGCGCTGGACGTGCCGCCGGATTGGCCCGTCGAACGGGTCGAGCAGGCGGCCCGCGAGGCGCTGGCCAGCGTGCGAGATCCGCAAGCGCTGATCCTGACCGATGTTTTTGGCGCCACGCCTTGCAACGTGGCGCAGCGCCTTGCCGACGGCAACGAGGTTCGCTTGGTCACCGGTGTCAACGTGCCGATGATGTGGCGCGCCTTGAGTTACCTGCGCGAGCCGGTGGATTCGCTGGTCACCCGCGCGGTGGCGGGCGGCACCCAGGGCGTGATGCAGGTGGCCGCGCAGCGACCCCAGAACCAGACCCAATCTTCACGACTGCATGATCAAGACCACGCTCACCATCAGCAATAAGCTGGGCCTGCATGCCCGCGCCTCGGCCAAGCTGACCAAGCTGGCCAGTGGCTTTCAATGCGAGGTGTTCATGAGCCGCAATGGCCGGCGCGTCAATGCCAAGAGCATCATGGGCGTGATGATGCTGGCCGCCGGGCTGGGCGCAGAGGTGGAGCTCGAAACCGAGGGCGCTGACGAGCAGGCGGCCTCGCTTGCCATTGCTGCGCTGATCGCCGACAAGTTCGGCGAAGGTCAATAGGGCAAAAGCTGGCCCTCACGGCCGGCTGTTGCCATCCAAGCTTGCCAGCTTGGCTTCAGATCGAGCCGAGGAAGTGGCGGCGGTAGCGGCTGGGCAGGTCCTGCAGGCGCATCAGCATGGGCAGGTCGGCGGTGTTGAAATCCGGGTCCCAGGCCGGTGCACCCAGCACTTTGGCGCCGCAGCGCAGGTAGCCTTTGATCAGGGCCGGCGCTTCCACCTCCAGCGCACGGTTCAGCTCCTGCACCGGCAAGGCCAGGCGCGGGCGCACCTGGTGCTCCAGCCCCACGAGGTGGGTCTGGCTCAGGCGGTTCCACAGGCTGGCAGCGGTGTGGCCGCCGTCGCGCATGCTGATGCTGGCGCAGCCGACCATGGTGTCCAGGCCGTTGCGGTCCATGAAGGCGGCGAGTGCGCCCCAAAGCGCCAGGATCACGCCGCCGGCACGGTGGTCCGCATGCACGCAGGAACGGCCCAGTTCGGCCATGCGCTCGCGCAGTGGGCGCAGGCGTGTCAGGTCGAACTCGGTGTCGCTGTAGTAGCCACCGGCGCGCCGCGCGGCGCCTGGCGTCAGCACCCGGTAAGTGCCAACCACCTGGCCGGGCTGGTCGCCTTCTGGCAGGCTGCGCACCAGCAGGTGCTCGCAGAAGTCATCAAACAGGTCCACGTCCAGCCCGGCGGGCGTGCCGGCCGGTGGTTGCAGGCGGGCGCCCATTTCCTCGGCGAAGACGTGGTGGCGCAGGCGCTGGGCCTCGCGCACTTCGTCCTGATTGCGGGCCCAGCTGACGGTGTACGGCGTGTCCGCCATTGCCGCTGGCGGCGCCATGGCCACGGCGGGCTGGGCGACAGGCGTGGCGGTCCGGCGGGCGCGCAGCGGCAGCATGCCGATCAGCGGGAAGGTGGGGGTCGGCAGCTCTCTCATCGGGGGCATCTCCGTGGTCATGGGGGTGATGCTCGCCAGAGGCGATGACCCGCGCATGACGCATGCATGACCGGTCGATGACGCCCCGTTTTCCCTCACTGCGCCGGAGGCGGCTGGCTGCTACATTGGTCCGCATGAGCATCCAGGTTTTTGGTCTGCCAGTGTCTCGCGGTGTCGCCATCGGGCGCGCCGTGCTGGTGGCATCCAGTCGGGTCGACGTGGCCCATTACTTCATCGACCCGGCCGATGCCGAGCGCGAGTACGAACGCTTGCGCGATGCGCGCACCGAGGTGTCGGCCGAGCTGATGGCCCTCAAGCAGGAGGTGCCCGAGGAGGCGCACGCCGAGCTTGTGGCGCTGCTGGATGTGCACTTGATGATGCTGCAGGACCCGATGCTGGTGGAGTCTGCCCAGCCCTGGATTGCCACCCGGCACTACAACGCCGAATGGGCGCTGTCGGCCCAGCTGGAAGTGCTGACGCGGCAGTTCGACGAAATGGAAGACGACTACCTGCGCGAGCGCAAGGCGGACGTGGAGCAGGTGGGTGAGCGGCTGCTGAAGGCGCTGACCCGCGGCACCGGGCTGTCGCCGGGGGCGCTGGCCAATGCCGGCGCGCGCGACTTCGCTGGTGAAGATCCGCTGGTGCTGGTGGCCAACGACATTGCGCCGGCCGACATGCTGCAGTTCAAGCGCAGCGTGTTCACCGGCTTTGTCACCGACGTGGGCGGGCGCACCTCGCACACGGCCATCGTCGCGCGCAGCATGGACATCCCGGCGGTGGTCGGCGCGCGCGAGGCCAGCCGCATCGTGCGGCAGGATGACTGGGTGATCATTGACGGCGACGCCGGCATCCTGATCGTCAACCCGCCGCCGATGGTGCTGGAGGAGTACCGCTTCCGCCAGCGTCAGGTCGAACTGGAGCGGGCGCGGTTGAGCCGGCTGCGCCATACGCCGGCCGTCACGCTGGACGGGCAGACGGTGGAGCTCTTGGCCAACATCGAGCTGCCACGGGATGCATCCGCGGCGCTGGAAGCTGGCGCGGTTGGCGTGGGCCTGTTCCGCAGCGAGTTCCTGTTCATGAACCGCGCCGGGCGCCTGCCGGACGAGGACGAGCAGTTCGAGGCCTACCGCGCCGTGGTGCTGGCGATGGGTGGCATGCCGGTGACGATTCGCACGGTGGACGTGGGAGCGGACAAGCCGCTGGACCGGGCGTCCTCGCAGGAGCCGCGGCACGACCACATGCTGAATCCGGCGCTGGGGCTGCGGGCGATCCGCTGGAGCCTGTCCGAGCCGGACATGTTTTCCGAGCAGTTGCGGGCCATCCTGCGAGCCAGCGCATTTGGTCCGGTGCGCATCTTGATCCCGATGGTCGCGCACCTGTCCGAGGTGCAGTCGGTCAAGCAGTGGATGGACAGGGCGCGCGAGGAAGTGACCGCCCGGGGCCAGGCGATTGGCGAGGTGACGCTGGGTGCGATGGTGGAAGTGCCGGCAGCCGTGCTGATCCTTCCCAGCCTGCTTCGCACCTTCGACTTTGTGTCCATCGGCACCAATGACCTGATTCAGTACACGCTGGCCATTGACCGCGCCGACGAGGCGGTCGCCCACCTCTATGACCCTTGGCACCCGGCGGTGCTGCGCTTGATCGCGCAGACCATTGCCCAAGCCAATGCGATGGGCAAGGGGGTCAGCGTGTGCGGCGAGATGGCGGGCGACCCCGCCTTCACCGAATTGCTGCTCGCCATGGGGCTGCGCAGCTTCTCGATGCATCCGGCGCAGATCAGCAGCATCAAGCAGCGCGTGCTGCGCGCGGATGCGCGGACGCTGCAGCTGGCCCTGCCCGCGGTGCTGGATGCCGACCAGCCGCAGCAGGCGTGTGAAGCCGCGATGCGAACTTCTTCCAAATCTGGTGCGGAAAGGCTTGCGGTCAGTTCCAGAACGGTGCTACAGTAGAGGGCTTCGCTGCTCACAACTGATGACTGACTTCGGTGAGTTTGATGTTTTGATTTGCAGTGAAGAGGTTTGAGATTTCGACGGATTTTGGTCCGGTGAGTTTTGTTTGCCTCAGGGCGCAAAACTTGAATCGAAAAAGAAAATGAAGAATAAGCCTTGACGGCGAATTCAACAGAGTACAAAATCTCGCCTCTTCGCTGCTAACGCAAACAAAGCAAACGCAGCGAATTGATCGCAAGATCATAGCTCTTTAACAAGTAACAGCCGATAAGCGTGGGCGTTTGAGTCGAGTGCTGGTGCCGCAAGGTACCAAGTCTCTTGGACTTTAAACGCTCATGGAAGTGAAGTTCACTTCAATTCTTTGAGCAAATTCAAGATCGAACTCAAGAGTTTGATCCTGGCTCAGATTGAACGCTGGCGGCATGCCTTACACATGCAAGTCGAACGGTAACGCGGGGCAACCTGGCGACGAGTGGCGAACGGGTGAGTAAAGCATCGGAACGTGCCCAGTAGTGGGGGATAGCCCGGCGAAAGCCGGATTAATACCGCATACGACCTACGGGTGAAAGGGGGGGATCGCAAGACCTCTCGCTATTGGAGCGGCCGATGTCAGATTAGCTAGTTGGTGGGGTAAAGGCCTACCAAGGCGACGATCTGTAGCTGGTCTGAGAGGACGACCAGCCACACTGGGACTGAGACACGGCCCAGACTCCTACGGGAGGCAGCAGTGGGGAATTTTGGACAATGGACGCAAGTCTGATCCAGCCATGCCGCGTGCGGGAAGAAGGCCTTCGGGTTGTAAACCGCTTTTGTCAGGGAAGAAATCTTCTGGGTTAACACCTCGGGAGGATGACGGTACCTGAAGAATAAGCACCGGCTAACTACGTGCCAGCAGCCGCGGTAATACGTAGGGTGCGAGCGTTAATCGGAATTACTGGGCGTAAAGCGTGCGCAGGCGGTTATATAAGACAGAGGTGAAATCCCCGGGCTCAACCTGGGAACTGCCTTTGTGACTGTATAGCTTGAGTGCGGCAGAGGGGGATGGAATTCCGCGTGTAGCAGTGAAATGCGTAGATATGCGGAGGAACACCGATGGCGAAGGCAATCCCCTGGGCCTGCACTGACGCTCATGCACGAAAGCGTGGGGAGCAAACAGGATTAGATACCCTGGTAGTCCACGCCCTAAACGATGTCAACTGGTTGTTGGGAAGGTTCCTTCTCAGTAACGAAGCTAACGCGTGAAGTTGACCGCCTGGGGAGTACGGCCGCAAGGTTGAAACTCAAAGGAATTGACGGGGACCCGCACAAGCGGTGGATGATGTGGTTTAATTCGATGCAACGCGAAAAACCTTACCTACCCTTGACATGTCTGGAATCCTGAAGAGATTTGGGAGTGCTCGAAAGAGAGCCAGAACACAGGTGCTGCATGGCCGTCGTCAGCTCGTGTCGTGAGATGTTGGGTTAAGTCCCGCAACGAGCGCAACCCTTGTCATTAGTTGCTACGAAAGGGCACTCTAATGAGACTGCCGGTGACAAACCGGAGGAAGGTGGGGATGACGTCAGGTCCTCATGGCCCTTATGGGTAGGGCTACACACGTCATACAATGGCCGGTACAGAGGGCTGCCAACCCGCGAGGGGGAGCCAATCCCAGAAAACCGGTCGTAGTCCGGATCGCAGTCTGCAACTCGACTGCGTGAAGTCGGAATCGCTAGTAATCGCGGATCAGCTTGCCGCGGTGAATACGTTCCCGGGTCTTGTACACACCGCCCGTCACACCATGGGAGCGGGTTCTGCCAGAAGTAGTTAGCCTAACCGCAAGGAGGGCGATTACCACGGCAGGGTTCGTGACTGGGGTGAAGTCGTAACAAGGTAGCCGTATCGGAAGGTGCGGCTGGATCACCTCCTTTCTGGAAAATACTTCGAAAGCGATTCATGTTGCGCAAGCGATGTGAAGCGAAGAGTAGAAGTCATATGGTGCTTGATTCTTGCGCCCACACTTATCGGCTGTGAAACACACAACAGTGATGAACATGGTGAATGTGTGAGCTTGGGCAGAGCGTCAATTGGCCTCGAAGCCAAGTGAGCCTGTGCCAGGAGCCATGCGTTCCAAAGAATGCGTGGGTCTGTAGCTCAGTCGGTTAGAGCACCGTCTTGATAAGGCGGGGGTCGTTGGTTCGAATCCAACCAGACCCACCAACCATTCGAGGCGACGGTGTCGTCCGGTTCAGAGATAGACGGGGGATTAGCTCAGCTGGGAGAGCACCTGCTTTGCAAGCAGGGGGTCGTCGGTTCGATCCCGTCATCCTCCACCATCGTGACGGCCAATGCCATCTGTTCTCACTTCTGCGTCGGGTACAAACCCAAGATTCTGCTGGGATCTTGGGTTTGTCTTCGAAAGAAGGCTGTTGTTCTTTAACAATTCAAAGAGTCGAAAATCAGCGTTGTCGACGGAAAGCGGCTCAGGGGTAAAGCCTGAATCGCACCGTGCCGTCGATGACATTAGATGATTGCGTCACCAAACTTCAACTCTTTTAAAAGAGACATGAAGAACGGCATAACGTGAATACTCAAAAACCGATCGCTCTAGCGTTGAGCGATTGGGACCAGTCCTTGATCGATGTCTGAAGCATTGACATCAAAGTTATAGGGTCAAGTGACTAAGTGCATGTGGTGGATGCCTTGGCGATTACAGGCGACGAAGGACGTGATAGCCTGCGATAAGCTTCGGGGAGCTGGCAAATTAGCTTTGATCCGGAGATTTCCGAATGGGGAAACCCACCCTTAGGGGTATCGCATGATGAATACATAGTCATGCGAGGCGAACCGGGTGAACTGAAACATCTCAGTAGCTCGAGGAAAAGACATCAACCGAGATTCCGAAAGTAGTGGCGAGCGAAATCGGAACAGCCAGTGCTCTTTAGCATTCTTCTTATCAAAACGGAATGGAAAGTCCGGCCATAGTGGGTGATAGCCCCGTATGAGAAAAGTCGAATGTGGAACTAGGTGCACGACAAGTAGGGCGGGACACGTGAAATCCTGTCTGAAGATGGGGGGACCATCCTCCAAGGCTAAATACTCGTAATCGACCGATAGTGAACAAGTACCGTGAGGGAAAGGCGAAAAGAACCCCGGGAGGGGAGTGAAATAGATCCTGAAACCGCATGCATACAAAAAGTCGGAGCCGCAAGGTGACGGCGTACCTTTTGTATAATGGGTCAGCGACTTACATTCAGTGGCAAGCTTAACCGAGTAGGGAAGGCGAAGGGAAACCGAGTCCGAATAGGGCGTCTAGTCGCTGGGTGTAGACCCGAAACCAGGTGATCTATCCATGGCCAGGATGAAGGTGCGGTAACACGCACTGGAGGTCCGAACCGACTAGTGTTGCAAAACTAGCGGATGAGCTGTGGATAGGGGTGAAAGGCTAAACAAACCTGGAGATAGCTGGTTCTCTCCGAAAACTATTTAGGTAGTGCCTCAAGTATTACCATCGGGGGTAGAGCACTGTTTAGGCTAGGGGGTCATGGCGACTTACCAAACCTATGCAAACTCCGAATACCGATGAGTACAGCTTGGGAGACAGAGCACCGGGTGCTAACGTCCGGACTCAAGAGGGAAACAACCCAGACCGCCAGCTAAGGTCCCCAAAATTGGCTAAGTGGGAAACGAAGTGGGAAGGCTAAAACAGTCAGGATGTTGGCTTAGAAGCAGCCATCATTTAAAGAAAGCGTAATAGCTCACTGATCGAGTCGTCCTGCGCGGAAGATGTAACGGGGCTAAGCCAGTTACCGAAGCTGCGGGTGCATATTTATATGCGCGGTAGGAGAGCGTTCTGTAAGCCTGTGAAGGTGGGTTGTGAAGCCTGCTGGAGGTATCAGAAGTGCGAATGCTGACATGAGTAGCGTTAAAGGGGGTGAAAAGCCCCCTCGCCGAAAGCGCAAGGTTTCCTACGCAACGTTCATCGGCGTAGGGTGAGTCGGCCCCTAAGGCGAGGCAGAGATGCGTAGCTGATGGGAAACAGGTCAATATTCCTGTACCGATCTATGGTGCGATGTGGGGACGGAGAAGGTTAGCTCAGCCAACTGTTGGATATGTTGGTTCAAGCCTGTAGTCATGCCTGGTAGGCAAATCCGCCGGGCTTAGATGAGGGGTGATAACGAGTCTGCTTGCAGACGAAGTGAGTGATACCCTGCTTCCAGGAAAAGCCACTAAGCTTCAGCCATAGACGACCGTACCGCAAACCGACACTGGTGCGCGAGATGAGTATTCTAAGGCGCTTGAGAGAACTCTGGAGAAGGAACTCGGCAAATTGACACCGTAACTTCGGAAGAAGGTGTGCCTTTGGTAGGTGAACCATTGACTTGGGGAGCCGATAAAGGCCGCAGAGAATCGGTGGCTGCGACTGTTTATTAAAAACACAGCACTCTGCAAAGACGAAAGTCGACGTATAGGGTGTGACGCCTGCCCGGTGCTGGAAGATTAATTGATGGGGTGCAAGCTCTTGATCGAAGTCCCAGTAAACGGCGGCCGTAACTATAACGGTCCTAAGGTAGCGAAATTCCTTGTCGGGTAAGTTCCGACCTGCACGAATGGCGTAACGATGGCCACACTGTCTCCTCCAGAGACTCAGCGAAGTTGAAATGTTTGTGATGATGCAATCTCCCCGCGGAAAGACGGAAAGACCCCATGAACCTTTACTGTAGCTTTACATTGGACTTTGAACAGATCTGTGTAGGATAGGTGGGAGGCTTTGAAGTAGGGACGCTAGTTTCTATGGAGCCAACGTTGAAATACCACCCTGGTGTGTTTGAGGTTCTAACCTTGGTCCCTTATCGGGATTGGGGACAGTGTATGGTGGGCAGTTTGACTGGGGCGGTCTCCTCCCAAAGTGTAACGGAGGAGTTCGAAGGTACGCTAGCCACGGTCGGAAATCGTGGTGATAGTGCATTGGCATAAGCGTGCTTGACTGCGAGACTGACAAGTCGAGCAGGTACGAAAGTAGGACAAAGTGATCCGGTGGTTCTGTATGGAAGGGCCATCGCTCAACGGATAAAAGGTACTCTGGGGATAACAGGCTGATACCGCCCAAGAGTTCATATCGACGGCGGTGTTTGGCACCTCGATGTCGGCTCATCTCATCCTGGGGCTGTAGCCGGTCCCAAGGGTATGGCTGTTCGCCATTTAAAGAGGTACGTGAGCTGGGTTTAAAACGTCGTGAGACAGTTTGGTCCCTATCTTCCGTGGGCGCTGCAAGATTGAGAGAGCCTGCTCCTAGTACGAGAGGACCGGAGTGGACGCACCGCTGGTGTATCGGTTGTCATGCCAATGGCATTGCCGAGTAGCTAAGTGCGGAAGAGATAACCGCTGAAAGCATCTAAGCGGGAAACTCGTCTCAAGATGAGTCTTGCCGGGGCCTTGAGCCCCCTGAAGGGTCGTTCGAGACCAGGACGTTGATAGGCTGGGTGTGGAAGCGCAGTAATGCGTTAAGCTAACCAGTACTAATTGCCCGTGAGGCTTGACCCTATAACTTTGATGTTGATTCGGTGTAGAATCGAGATCGAATTTGGATTGGGTTGAGTATTTATAGTTTGCCGTTGTTCATGTGCATGAATGCGGTGAGCGCAATCATCTGAAAAGTTCAGCCAGGAGGTGGTTGAGCCAACGCTGATGAGTCGACTGATCCATGTGCTGCCAGGCCAAGTTGCCCGGCGGTGAGTGTGCCCGGCGCATGCTGCACATGGATCAGTCGAGTCTGTCGACTCTTTGAATTGGCCTTCTCGGCCCTGCGCTCACCCGCGCACCCGAGCCGGCAACAAGTTGAAGCCTGATGACCATAGCGAGGTGGTCCCACTCCTTCCCATCCCGAACAGGACAGTGAAACGCCTCTGCGCCGATGATAGTGCGGATTCCCGTGTGAAAGTAGGACATCGTCAGGCTACTAATACCAGAGTAAAACGCCCGGTCTTTGCCGGGCGTTTCTTCTCTGAAGAACGAACCCTCGCTACTTCGGTGCCGAGGGTTTTTTTGATTTTGAACGACTGCGCCATACGTCACGCTGTTCATGGCGGGTGACATTTCGGTTCCGTTTACTCGTGCGATAGATGATCCGCGGCAAATTGGCTGGCGAGATTGGGACGGCCGGGCAGTGACCGAGCCGGATTGTTAGACTTGCCCAAATACTTTTGGTTTAGCACCCGAGCAAGTGTCTTGCTTATCACGGGGATGTCTAGGCCCTGACTGTCTAACCATGCGCCGGCATTGATCAACGCCAGTCGTTGCCCGTTGTCGTGCTGGTCATAGGCCGAAGCGAGCACCAGCTGTGGTGTGCTTGATGCCAGTCCCTGTGCACAACTACCGATGCCACCATGGTGAATCCAGACGGCTGCCCGCGGGAGCAGATGCATCAAACTGACGGGGCCGGTGATGTGTACTTTGCTGCTCTTGGAGTTGGACGCTTCATCCCGTTGGCCGGCTTGTTCGGATCGGATCAGAACCGCGCGATATCCCAGTTGTTCGGCCGCCTGCAAGGCGAGCATGCCAAGATGGTCGGTGCTGCCGGCTGATCCACCGAAGATCACGACGGGCTTGGGCCCGGCGTCGAGGAACTCGGACAGAGCGACCGGCAGGGCCTGATCGTCCGCTTCAAAAAGTGGGAAACCGCTGTTGACCACACCGCGCCGCGCCCAGCGTTCCGGCACGCGAGCGAAGCTGGCGTCGTACAAGGCCAAGCCGCCGCCTGGTGAATGCACCCAGTCGCCGAATATGCTGCCTGGCAGCCGTTTTGCGCCAAGTGTTTGTTGCCAGCGTGTCAGCACCGGACGTGCCATCGGCTCCAGCTTCCAGCGGTCCACGCCCTTCCACAGCCATTGGCGCACCGGGGCTGGCACAAGCTTTGGCACCTGCCATGTACCAATGAACATCGGATCCTCGACGTTCCTCAGCGCGCTGGGCGCGGTATAGCCCGTCCACAAGCGCAAAGGCAGGATGTCTTGCGCAAGGCGGGCGCCGACGGCCAGTGGTGAAGCCAGCACGCGCAGCGGTTCTGCGCTGCCGTTTGCAAGCGCGCGCAATGCGTCGATCGTGGGGCCGATGGCCGGCACGCAAAGATGCCGCCACAGCACGCCAAAGCCAGCGATCGGTTGCCACAGCCGTGGATGATTCAGCGTCTTGTTGTGCGCGGCTGCGTCAACGACGGCGGTGAACTGCAGACCCGCGGCGCGTGCTGCTTGCTCGTATGGGGCCTGGCTCAGCAGATGGACTTCGTGACCTCGTTCAGCCAGCGTGCGGCCGATGGCCAGGTAGGGGTGCAGGTCGCCTGCACTGCCCAGCGTGACCATTGCGAAGCGCAGGCGGGCGGAGGGCATCAGCGCGCCGGGCTGCCAAAGCGCTGCAGATCGCGAAAGCCCTGCACTGCGGGCGCCGCCTCAAAGCGCCGATCCAGCGCGGACCCGCCGGCGGTGATCGCAAAGAAGTCGTAAAAGCCAACCCGTTCGCCGGCCATCAGGTACTGGAAATGGCAGCGGTACTTGTCGCGTTTCACCTCTCGATAGGTGGCCGCGCTGAACAGTTGCGCAAAACGCGGCGACACGCACTTTGCGCCGCCCAGATCGCCCTCGGGCGCGGTGGACAGGCCATCGAGACAGATGCCGCTCGGGTCGTGCAGTGCAAAACAGCAACCATCCGGCGGGGCGGTCACGTCCAGCCAAAAGAGTTCGGGGGCCCGCCTCAGCGTGTTGAGTTCGGCCCTGAACGCCGTCGCCTCTGGCTGGTAGCTCAACACCGGCATGCACTGGCCGAGCGTCAACAGGCTGAGGCGACTCGAGGATGGCAGTCCTGTCGCTTCGGCCATGCGCAAGGCGCGCGCGACCACGCTGACGGCCAGCATTGCGCCCGAGCTGTGTCCGACGACCAGCACCTCGTCCAAGTCCGGCCGACTGAGCACTTGGTGCAGCCGGCTGGCGAATTCGTCCAACCTGGCTTCCAGGTCCGGCGTCTGGCCGCAGGCTTGTTGCAAGATTACGGTGGCGCTGCGCATCAGCCAGGCCATCTGTGTGCGCGCCTGCAGCCAGCGCGCGGCGAAGAACAGGCTGGGCAGGCCGAACACCAGCAAGGCCAACGCGGGCCACAGGCTCGCGGTGGCGGCTTCCAGGCCCACGGCGGCCAGGAAGAGAAGCAGCAGCGCCAGCGTCACGCCGACGATCATCAGCCCCGGTGCGCTGATGGCCAGGAAGGCCGGCCAGCTGGTCTGCAGCATGCGCCACAGTGAACCGTTGGCCAACATTCGCCAGGTGGTCCGCAGCGTCATGCCGATCAGCTTGGCCTGGCCCTTTGGCCAGTGCTGGCGCACGAAATCGTCCCAGCGCAGGAATTCATAGTCCGTTTCGCAGACTTCGCCGCCCGGGTTCTGCCAGGACAGCGCCCAGGTCGCGGCATGCGCTCCCGCGCGCAGGCGTGGCCCAACGGTCAAGGTGTAGCCGCTGACCGCTGCCTGCTTGGCGGCTTCGCGCTGGTACATCGCGTGGTAGTGCGCCGGGCCTTGCGGATCGAAGCCGCCCAGGTAGAGCACATGCCGACGTCGCACCGGCCTGTTGGCCTCTGCATCTGAAGAGGACGGGGTGGACACGCGCCGCCTCAGAAGATCGTCTGCTTGTGCAGGCCCTTGGCCAGCATCAGGTCGACGATGGGTTGCTCACGCTTGTTGGCACGCTGGCAGTGGCCGCGCTGGAAACTGTCGGTGACCCAGATCACCAGCCGCGCCCACCGCCGGTGCCGCATGCGCCAGGCATGCGAGGAGACCGACTCCCAGGCGTAGCCATTGAACAGCGTGGCATTGACGAAATGGTCCAGCGCACGCACACCGGCCCGGCCGCGCTCGGTGCGGCCGAAAAAACCGACCCATACCAGCAGCAGGTAGCCGGACACCGCCAGCGGCACGATCGCCGTCATCAACACAAAACCCGCCAGCCGCTCCTTCATGCCCTCATCCCGCCTGCCACCGATGGACCTTCAACCGGATGCCATTGTCGGCTCGGATCGTCAGCCGGCCCACTGGCTGGGGCACGTGGCCCGGCACCGGCTCGAAACGGAATTCACGGGCCAGCATTGCCAGGATCAGCGAGGCCTCCTGCAGCGCAAACGCCGTGCCGATGCAGACCCGCGGCCCCATGCCAAACGGCAGGTAGGCCTTGCGCAAGGATTCGCGGGCGTGAGGACAGCCAGCGGCGACTTCCGCATCCGAGGCTTCGCGCTCGTAGCGGTCCGGATCGAAGTCATCCGGCGCCGCCCACAGCTCGCGGTGGCGCTGGATCAGCCAGGGCGAGATGACCACCGAAGCGCCGGGCTTGACCTGCTTGTCACGCATCGTGCAGCCGACCGCTGCCTGGCGTGCAAAGAAGCCGACCGGTGGGAACAGGCGCAAGGTCTCGCGGAACACATTGCGCACCAGCACCATGTCCTTGACGCGGCCGGCCGCCTCGTCGTGGTCCAGCGTCTCCACGCCCACCAGACCGGCGACGGCCTCATCGTGCATGCGCTGCTGCACCTCCGGCGCGTGCGCCAGCAGGTGCAGCGACCAGGACAGCGCGCTGGCCGAGGTTTCGTGACCCGCTAGGAACAGCATGGCGACCTGGTTCACCAACTCGTCGAAATCGAAGCCCTTACCGGTCTTCGCGTCGCGAACGCGCAGCAGTGTCGCAAGGATGTCGTCATCGGGCAGCGCGGCCGCCTCGTCGCCGGCCTTCAGCGCCATTTGATAGGCGTCGTAGCGCGGACGGATCATGCCGACCAGCAGCGAGCGGATCTCTACCGCTGCGCGGTGACTTTGGCGCTGCAGCCACCAGGGCCGCAACCAGCGCAGGCCGAAAAACGCCGGCATCATCAGTCTCGGGGCTAGCGCCTGGTAGCGCTCGAAAGCTTCGAAGACCCGGTGGGCGCTCTCGCCGTCCAGGGGCTGAGAAAGAATCGTGCGCAGGATGATGTCGGCCGCGACGTGCGTCATCTCCACTTCCAGGTCGTGTTCGCTGTCCTCGGGCACCGCGCGCAAGCGCTGCACCATCGCATCGGCCGCGTCGCGCATGCGGCCGAACACGCGCTTGACTCGCGCCGCCTCGAAGGACGGGTTCATCAGTTCGCGCTGGCGTTGCCAGACCGCGCCATTGGTCGTGAAGATGCTGTCGCCCAGCAGCGGCCGCAGCGCGTCGCCCAGCATCTCGTGCTTCGGGAAGTCGGCCGCCTGCTCGACCATGACCTGGCGCACCAGCGGCGGCTCGTTGACCATGTACAGGTCCACACCCGGCAGGTGGATCTCGCCCATCTTCATGCGGTAGCTGCGCTCATAAAGCCCGTCCAGCCAGGAGCGGCGCTTGTGGAAAAACAGCTGCCACGGCCCCGGTTTGCGGGGCGCAGGTGGTGGGTAGTGCGGGCGGAAATGGGTCATCAAAAGCGGCGAGGTCAGGAGGCGCGGGGCTTGGCCAAAGCGGCTTGCCGGTCGGCCAGCGTCAGCGGCCCGGCGGTCAGCGTCACCGGATCGTAGCCGCCCGCCCGCTCAGGTGCGTGCAGGTAGTGCATGTGCAGACGGTGGCGGTCGCGGCGGAGCTGCGCGTAGGCTTCGGGCGACATTTGTTGGTGAAAGCGCGGCGAACGGGCTTCGAGTTGCGCGGCGGCGCCATTGCCGTCCATCCAAGGCGGTATCTGGGCCATCGCAGCCCAGTCAGCCGGTGCGGTGAAGTCCCACCACACCAGCGGCGCATGCGCACGCAGCCGCACCAGCTCCTCGCGGAATTTGTCGGCCGGCAGCTGCCAGACCATCAGCGGCGTGCAGTGGCCCAGCGTCAGCAGCGCAATCTGCGGCCCACCCGGCGCGCCCAGCTCCGGCGCTTTTTGGACCGCCCGCGCCAGCACGCTGACCGCCATGATGGCGCCCACGCTGTGGCCAACGACCAGCAACTCGCGCGCGCGGCTTTGCCGCGCTTGCTGCACCAGCTCGTCGGCCAGCGCATCCAGCCGCGCCTCCATCGCCGGCACGCGGCCTTCGGCGAATGCGTTGACGAAGGCGTACAGGCGCAGCAGCCATTCGCCGTCCAGGCGTTTCTCGACGGTGCGCCACAGCGGCAGCCAAGCCGCCACGCCCAGCACTGCGGCGAGCCAGGCCGGCAGCGGCGTCAACCAGCTCAGCAGTGACATGACCAGCGCGACGCCCACTGCCGTGCCGCTGGCCACGTACAGCGGCATCTGCGCCAACTGGCGCATGTTCGGCGCATGCCGGCGCACGCGGGTCAACACGCCGTGCAACTGCGCACGCACATGCAGCTGATACAGGTCCTTCAAAGCCTGCCGCAGGTGGCGCGGCCAGTGCTGCAGCACGATGTCGTCCCAGCGCATCACCGCGTAGCGGGTCAGCCGTGTTTCCCCATCAGGCGCCTGCCAGTGCACGTCCCATTCATCGCGAATCGCCGAGGCTTCCTGGCGCGGGCCGACCTTCACCTGCTCGCTGGCTTCGGGCTGGCGCTCGCGCACCGCAGCGCGGTACAGCCGGTGGTAGTGCCGCGGGGAGCGCGGATCGAAGCCGCCGAAGAAAAAGACCTGCCGGTGCAAGGACATGCCGCCATTGTCGACGACCACGAGGCCCGTCTCAGGCAGGCAGGGCAGCGGACAAGCGCAAGGTCTCGCTGACCTGCGTCAACAGCCCGTCATCCAGC
>NZ_VIDT01000579.1 GCF_006519715.1 Ideonella azotifigens | reverse complement strand
CTGGTGCTGCAGATGCCGGCCGGGACCCAGGCGCTGCGGGTGCAGCTGGCAGCCGATCCGGCCTACGACCACATCGTGCGCGACCTTTACCTCGCCCCGGGCAGCACGCTGCCGCTGGACGGGCTGGAGAGCGGCATCTGGCACTTGCGCGCCCGCCAAGTCGATTCGCTGGGCATTGAAGGCTTTGATGCCAAGCTGCGCTTCGAGCTGAAGGTGCTGACCACCGCGCCTGGCCTGGTGCCCTTCACCGTGCCGCAGCCGCCAGGCGTGGTCAAGCTGCGCTGGCAACCGGTGGCGGACGTCGACCACTACCGCGTGGAAGTGGCGCGCGATGCGGGCTTCACGCAGATGGAGCACCAGGGCGACGCCGACGCGACCAGCCTGCGCGTGATCGTGGCCCAGCCTGGCACGCATCACTGGCGCGTGGCGGCGCTGAAGGACGTGGCAGGCAAGCCCGAGCTTGGCAACTGGAGCGAGGCCGGCGAGATCGAGATCAGCGACCCGCGCGCCGAAGGCGCAGCGCGCTGATCAGGGCCGAAAGCTCGGCGCGCTGAACAGCGTCACTTCACCAGGCGGTTCAGCCGCTCGGCGTCAAAGCGCTCGGTGGTCTGCGCGTCCTGCGGCACGCAGTCGTCGCCAGGCAACTCGCGCGAACGCTGCGACAGCTTCTCGATCGCCTGCCACAGCAGCGCGATCTGGTGCTCCTGGGTCGAGGCGTTGTCGATCAGGCCCTTCATGGCCTGGGCCACCGGGTCATCGCCGTTCGTCACGCCATAGGCCGAGAAGCCCATGCGCGCCGCCGCCGTTTCGCGGGCCGCGTCCACCTCGCGCTGGATGATGCGGGCCGGGTTGCCGACCGCCGTGGCGCCTGCCGGTACCGGCTTGGTCAGCACCGCGCCGGAGCCGATGCGCGCACCAGCGCCCACCGTGAAGCCACCCAGCACCGAAGCATGGGCACCGACGATCACGCCGGCCTCCAGCGTCGGGTGGCGCTTCGCGCCCTTGACCAGCGAGGTGCCGCCCAGCGTCACGCCCTGGTAGATGGTGCAGTCGTCGCCGATCTCGGCCATCTCGCCGATCACCACGCCCATGCCGTGGTCGATGAAGACCCGCCGGCCAATGGTCGCGCCCGGATGGATCTCGATGCCGGTGGCCATGCGACCCAGCTGAGACAGGAAGCGGCCGGCCCACTTGAATCCTGCCCGCCAGCAGCCATGCGCTGCGCGGTGCCAGATCAGTGCGTGCAGGCCGGGGTAACAGGTGAGCACCTCCCAGGCGCTTCGCGCGGCGGGGTCGCGCTCAAGAATGCAGGCAATGTCTTCGCGGAGTCGGGCGAACATGGCGGCTCCAGGGGAATGCTGGGGAGGCGGGACACGCGGCGGGCAGGTGCCGCGGGCAAGAACAGAAAACGTGATTGCAAATTCAGTGTAGCCGGGGCGATTGAACCCGGCTGGACACGGGATTTTCGCCAGCCGCCCGTTCAGTCCTCGGCGACCCTCTTCGGGGCTGCCTTCACGGCCACCTTTTGCACCGCCCGCGCCACGCCGCGCAGGATGTGCACCTCCTCCTGGCTCAGCAAGGCACGGTTGGCCAGTTGGTTCAGCCGCGGCAGCAGCTTGCGCGGCACCTGCGGGTCCAGGAAACCGATCTGCACCAGCGCTTCCTGCCAGTGGGCCAGCAGGCCTTGCACCGCCACGCCATCGGCCCAGTCCACAGGCGCGGTTCGCGGTGCCACGCCAAAGCCACCCAGCGCCTGGCGCCAGTCGTAGGCCAGCACCTGCAGCGCCTGGGCCAGGTTCAGCGAGCCGTAGGCGGGGTCCGTGGGAATCGACAGGCAGGCATGGCAGCGGTACACATCCTCATTGGCCATGCCGAAGCGCTCGCCGCCAAACACAAAGGCCACGCGATGGCCTTCGCCGGCCAGCGAGGCGAAGCGCTCGCGCGGCGAGAAGGTCGGCGGGCCGAAGTCGCGGGGGGTCATGGCCGTGGCGCAGGCGTATGTCACGCCATCCAGCGCGGCGGCCAGGTCCGGCACGATGCGGGCGCCAGCCAGGATGTCGGTCGCGCCGCTCGCCATCGCAACGGTTTCCTCGCGCACCAGCACGTCGGCAAAGCGCGGCGCCACCAGCACCAGGTCGTGGAAACCCATCACCTTCATGGCCCGCGCGGCCGCGCCCACGTTGCCAGGATGGCTGGTGTGCATCAGGACAAAACGCGTCGGATCGCGACTTTCGCCCGCTTGGTCAACAGAGGGCTTCGAGGGGTCAGGCATTGCAGGCACGGCGCAGGGCGCTAGAATTCGCGGTTTCGCACCGGCCATTGTCGCGCGCCGCGCCGCTTTGCAAAAAGCAGCCGCCGCCCTCGCAACCGCGCCCAAGCGACGCTCTTTGTCCGCCGCCAGATCGCCCCGCTGCAGTTCTTCTGCGCCGGCACGCCCCCGTCCCACCTCCGCCGCTGCGGCAGGTGTGGCCACGGTCCGTGCCGCCTGTTCCAAGCCCTCTTCCAAGGTTGAACCATGTCCCAGTCCCTGCACCCCATGTTGAACATCGCCGTCAAGGCGGCCCGCACCGCGGGGGCGATCATCAACCGGGCGTCGCTGGACCTGGACATCCTCAAGGTCAACACCAAGAGCCCCAACGACTTCGTCACCGAGGTCGACCAGAACGCCGAAGCGGCGATCATCGAAACCCTGCTCACCGCCTATCCCGGCCACGGCATCCTGGCCGAAGAATCGGGCCGCGAGCACGGCTCCAAGCACAGCGATTTCGTCTGGATCATCGACCCGCTGGACGGCACCACCAACTTCATCCACGGCTTCCCGGTCTACTGCGTGTCCATCGCGCTGTCCTTCCGCGGCAAGGTCGAGCAGGCCGTCGTCTATGACCCGACGCGCAACGACCTCTTCATGGCCTCGCGTGGCCGAGGCGCTTACCTGAACGACAAGCGCCTGCGCGTCTCCAAGCGCACCCGCCTGTCGGACTCGCTGATCGGCACCGGTTTTCCCTTCCGCAAGGGCGACAACTTCCAGCGCTACATGAAAATGTTCGAGACGGTGATGCCCGAGTGCGCAGGCCTGCGCCGCCCGGGTGCCGCCGCGCTGGACCTCTGCTACGTGGCCGCCGGCTACCTGGACGGCTTCTTCGAAACCGGCCTGAGCCCCTGGGACATTGCCGCAGGCTCGCTGATCATCACCGAGGCCGGTGGCCTGGTGGGCAACTTCACCGGCGAGTCCGACTTCATGAACCAGCGCGAAATCGTCGCCGGCTCGCCGAAGATCTACGGCCAGCTGGTGCAGCTGCTGTCGCCGTTCACCCGCGTGATCAACGACGACGAACCCGCCGCCGCACCGACCCCCGCCCCCACCGCCGACGCAGCACCCGCCGCGCGCAAGCCGATCCGCCTGCGCAAGAAGCCGGTGGAAGAAGCGCCTGCAGCCCCGACCGGCGACGACGCCCCTTTCTGAGCGCCACTTCCCCTCCTGCGAAAGACGCCATGCAACGCCGCCTGTTC
>NZ_VIDT01000578.1 GCF_006519715.1 Ideonella azotifigens | reverse complement strand
AGCAGGCAACGTGTCAGGTGGACAGAGGTGTCTCTCATGTATCTCTCCGAATGGAATGAATGCAAAGGCAGTGCGCACGGGCAGGCGGATGCATGCCTGCCGGCCGGCCGGCGTGTCAGACCTGGTGCCGGGCGAACGCGAGCGCAGTCTGTGCGTTTGCAAGCGGCTCCGCATCCTCTTTTTCGGGCTGCGTGAACCGTGTCCCACACTCCTGGGCAATCTGCTTCCGGAAGGGTGAGGCGGTGGCACTTCCGGGCCGGATTTCACGTTCAAGGCGCGTAGGTGACCACGCCTCGTCCACCGGCAGTTGCCGCTTCGGAACCGCGGAGTGCCGCCCACGAAAAAGCGGACCTGCAGGCGGGAAGGCCGTGGCCTTTGCCTTGCAGGTCCGCTGGAAGGCCTGGTGCCAGGCCGTCAGGAGGAGGGAGATGGACGCTGGCTTACTTGCCGACGCGGCCGCGCGGGCTGCCCACGCCGGTGCACTGGTCCCAGCCCACGGCGGCTGCGGCGCCGTTGTTGCCGGTGGTCACGTCATAGAAATTGACGCCGTAGTCCTTGTTCGTCAGCAGCTCGGCGTACAGCAGGTTGTTCTGCGCGTTCGTGTAGTAGCCGCCAGCCTTGGGCGCCATGCCCAGGCGGTTGTTGGACGTGTTGGTAATGCCGGCCACCAGCGGTGCGGCCAGGCTGGTGCCGCCGACCACGTACCAGTTGCCGGCGTTGTAGACCCAGGCGCCGCTGGCCGGGTCGGCGTCAAACGAGATGTCCGGCGAATGGCGTGCGGCCTGGCCGAACAGCGGGTACTGGTAGTTGGTCCAGGGGCCGGTGCCGCTGCCGAACGTGGTGCTGTAGGTTTCGTAGGCGCTGGTGCCGCCGCCCGAACCCGCCCAGCAGCTTTCGCTCAGGAAGGCCTGGGTGGTCGGGTCACGGTTGATGGTGGTGCCGCCCACCGAGGTCACCCACGGCGAGGCGCTGGGGTATTGGGCGCCCAGGCCAGAGTCGCCCGCCGAGAAGAAGAAGTTGACCGGCTTGTTCGCGACCCAGTTGGAACGGAAGACCCAGTCCCAGTCGGTGGATTCAGTGCTCCATTCGGCACCGCCCCAACTGTTCGAGATTTCCCCGCCACCGGCGGCATTCGCCTGCTGGATGGCGATCTGCTCGGCGTACATCATGTCGGCCCAGCTGTTGGAGCAGGCCTCGACCAGGATGATCTTGGCCTTGGGCGCCATGGCGTGGGCCCACTGCACGTCCAGCGCAGCTTCCAGCGCCCAGCCCGAGTTGTAGGGTGGGGTGACGCAGGCGCCGTTGCCGTTGGCGATCACCTTGGTGAAGTTGGCCGCCGGCAGGCCGAAGAAGGAGCTGAAGGTGGCCAGGTCGGCCGCCGCGGTGGGGTAGTCGTAGGCATCGACGATGACGATCGCACGGCCGCCGCCGGTGGCGTTGTAGGCCGAGTTGTTGGTCGGCACGCAGCCGCTGTAGGCGGGACCGACCTTGGCAATGCAGGCCAGCGAAGCCGGGTACTCGGCGAACGTGGCGTTGGGGGCGGGATTGGCCTCGGGGGCTGGCAGGGCAAGGTCTTCCAGGCGGTTGACCTTGACCCCGTTGCGGTTGTGCATCACGTAGTTGGTGTGGACACGCTGGCCGCGATCTTCGGCGCGGCGCACGCTGCTGTCCGGGCGGAACACGTTGGGCGGCAGGACATAGCGGCCCACCGCGTCAGGTTCGGGTGCGGCCAGCGCGTCTGCACCGGGGGTCATCGCGCTGTCGGTGGCTGCGGCCATGCTCAGGCCGGGCAGGGTGGCAACGGCGGCTGCGAGCAGGCAGCGCTTGAAGTGAGTAGAGGCGTCTCTCATGTTGTTCTCCAGAAGGAATGGATGCAGTCATCAGCGCCCCGGCGGCCGGTGCATTCCGGCCTGTGAGTCAGCCTTGTGAAGGCTTGGAGCGCGACCGCAGTCTGTGCTTCTGGCAGGAGAGCGACACCCCTCTTGCAGGGGGTGTCGTGCACGTCGTCCCCTTTTTGAGCGTCCCCCAAAACGGAGATGGTGCCGCGGCACCGGTGCGTCACACCTGCATGTTCATGATGTCGGTGTAGGCCTGCACCAGCCGGTTGCGCACCGACAGCGTGGCCTGGAAGCCGAGCTGCGATTTCTGCATCGCGATCATGGTGTCTTCCAGGCTGACGGACGGGTTGTCCAGCTGCAGTTCCTTCTGCATGCGCTGGGTTTCGAGCTGCGAGTCGCTGACCGACTTCAGCGCGCTGCTCATGGCCGTCTGGAAGCTGCCTTTTTCGACGCTGTTCGTCGCTTTGGCGCGCGAAAGCGGCATGCCGTCCTGGGACAGGCCTGCTTTGGCAACTGCTTGCGCGAAGTCGAAAGGTTTGAGCTTCAGGTCCATGGCATTTCCTTCTCTAGGGGCCCTAAAGAAGTGGAGGGCATGACCGAAATGGTAGAGATCGCCGGGCTTCTCTATGGATGGAACTGCGAGGCGATTGGCGGGTTTCTCGCGTCTTGGTGAACCGCGGCGCTGGCGAACAATTCGGTCCGTGCCCTCTTGTGGGGCCGTTGACCTTTTCGCTGCTGAGTGCCCGATCCCATGGACCAAGCCCTTGTCGCCCCCGTACCCGCCGAGCTGACCCCGGTCGCCCCCCAAGGCGCCGTGGCCAAGCTGATGGCCATGCCGCCCGCCACCAAGCTCAAGCTTGGCGGTGCGGTGGCCGCCGTGCTGGCGGCCATGGTGGCGATGATGCTGTGGGCCAGCCAGGGCGACTGGCGCATCCTCTACAGCGGCCTGCCGGACAAGGAAGCCGGCGCCATCCTGGCCCAGCTCCAGCAGATGGGCGTGCCCTACAAGCACAGCGACGGCGGCGCCTCCATCATGGTGCCGGCCGACAAGGTCTACGACCTGAAGATGAAGCTCGCCGCTGCCGGCCTGCCCAAGGCCAGCGTCACCGGCAACGAGCTGCTGGACAACGCCCGCTTCGGCCAGACCGATCGCCAGGAACGCCTGAACATGCAGCGCGCGCTGGAAGGCGAACTGGTGCGCACCATCACCAAGCTGGACGGCGTGGAAGATGCCCGCGTCCACCTGGCCCTGCCGAACCAGAACGGCTTCTTCCGCGAGCAGCAAAAACCCAGCGCCAGCGTGATGCTGACGCTGATGCCCGGTCGCACGCTGGACCGTGGGCAGTCCGCGGCCATCGTGCACCTGGTCTCGTCCAGCGTGCCGGACCTGAATGCCAAGGCCGTCAGCGTGCTGGACCAGCGCGGCACCCTGCTCTCTGGCCCTGGCGAAGACAGTGCCCGCAGCCTGGACGAACAGCAGCTGCAGTACGTGCATCAGATCGAGGCCAGCTACCTCAAGCGGGTGCAGGACCTGCTGGAGCCGGTGGTCGGCCGCGACAACCTGCGCGCCTCGGTGACCGCCGACATCGACTTCAACCAGACCGAAGCCACTTCCGAGCAATACCGCCCCAACCAGGGCAACGAGCCGGCCGCGGTGCGCAGCACCCAGAGCGCCGAAT
>NZ_VIDT01000577.1 GCF_006519715.1 Ideonella azotifigens | reverse complement strand
CGCGCCGGCCAGGCCCATGCCGCTGCCATGCATGCGGCCGAGCCGCTGGATGAGGGTGGTGGCGGCGCTGGGAGCGACGGGCGAAGAAGGCATTGTGGAAGCAGGCATACGGCCTCACATCGGCGGGCTGGTCCTCGACTTGAGGCGCCACGCCCGAACTTGACCGGGTGCAGACCCGGTGTCACGAACTTGACTATTCCATCGGAGCACCCAGTGGAAAGCGAGACAAAGTGCCATGTTTGGCCCTCATTTCGGAACACTGCAGAGCCCCCAGGCGCTCGAAAGTGCGGTCATCCCGGCGCTTGCGCCCTCTTGGGGTGCCGCATGAAAACGCGGCTACCGTGAATTAGTGACGGCGAGCACACCGCAGGTGGCGAGTCGTGCGCAGTTGCCATCATTCAGTTGGTCGACTGGGTGGCCGAAGTCTCTGTAGACCAAGCAAGCCGCGTTGCTTCCGCGCGGGCCCTTTGCACCACCAAGAAGAGACAGCCATGACACACCGCTCCCTGACGATTCGCGCCAAGCTCACGTTGGCCTTTGGCATCCTCGCCGTCCTTGTGGCCGTCGTGGCTGCCCTGGCACTCAAGGACCTTGGCGATGCCAATGCGCGCTTTGTCCATCATGTTGACGGTGTGAGCGCACGCGCCACGGTGGCCTCGCACCTGCGCATCGCAGTCGACCGCCGCGCCATTGCGGCTCGCAACCTGGTGCTGGTTTCTACGCCGGCCGACCTGGCTGCCGAGGACGAGGAGGTGAAGGCAGCGCATGCCGAGGTGCAGCGCAGCCTGGCGCAGCTGAAGGCCATGGTCGCGACCAGCGGGGTGTCCGAGGCTGCCCGCCAGCACGTCGCTGCCATTGACCAGGTGGAGCAGCGCTACGGTCCGGTGGCGCTGGCCATCGTGGACCTGGCATTGAAGGGCGAGCACGATGCCGCCATCGCGAAGATGAACACCGAGTGTCGGCCGCTGATCAAGGCGCTGGCCAAGGCCACGACGGACTATGCCGACTACACCGAATCCCGTGCAGCGCAACTGAAGGAAGAAGCCCAGGTCCAGTACGGCCAACAGCGCATCTTGCTGATCGCGGCCTGCTTGCTGGCCCTTGGCGCCGCGGTGCTGGCCGGCTGGCTGATCGTGCGCGGCCTTCGCAAGGCGCTGGGCGCCGAGCCGGCTGACCTGAGCCGGGTCGCAAGCCGCGTTGCCGAAGGGAACCTGACCGACTTGGATGGCGCACACGAGGCACCGCAGGGTAGCGTGCTCGCTTCGCTGGGTGCGATGCAGGGCAGCCTGTCGCGCATCGTCAACGAGGTGCGCCGCGCGGCGGATTCCATTGCCACCGGCACCGAGCAGATCGCCCATGGCGGTGCGGACCTCAGCGCGCGCACCGAACTGCAGGCCAGCGCAATCCAGCAGACCGCCGCGACCATGGACCAGCTCGGCTCGACCGTGCGCAGCAATGCCGAAAATGCGCAGCAGGCCAATGTGCTGGCGCAAGGCGCGTCCGACGTGGCCGGCCGTGGCGGCGCGGTGGTCGGCCAGGTGGTGGACACGATGCGCGGCATCAATGCCAGCTCCAAGCGGATTGCCGACATCATCACGGTGATCGACGGCATTGCCTTCCAGACCAACATCCTGGCGCTGAACGCCGCGGTCGAAGCGGCTCGCGCCGGTGAGCAGGGCCGCGGCTTCGCGGTGGTCGCCAGCGAGGTGCGGGCCCTGGCGCAGCGCAGCGCAGCGGCTGCCAAGGAGATCAAGACCCTGATCACCACCAGCGTGGAGCAGGTGGAGCAGGGCTCGGCGCTGGTGGACCGCGCTGGCGAGACCATGAGCGAGATCGTCGGTGCGATCCAGCGCGTCAGCCACATCGTCGGCGAGATCACCTTGGCCACCGCCGAGCAGAGCAGCGGCGTGGCGCAGGTCGGCCAGGCGGTCGCCCAGCTGGACGAATCGACTCAGCAGAATGCCGCGCTGGCCGAGGAGAGCGCCGCGGCCGCCTCCAGCCTGCGCGAGCAGAGCGAGCACCTGGTGGGTGCCATGTCCACCTTCAAGCTGGCGGCCTCCTGATTCACTCGGGCTGGATGCCCGCGTCCTTGATGATCTTGCCCCAGCGGTCCAGCTCGGCGAGCTGGAAGGCGGCTAGTTCCTGCGGCGAGGTGGGGTGGGTTTCCATGCCGTTCTGTTCGGCGAACTCGCGCAGCGCATCGGTCGCCATCGCCTTGCGCATCAGCTCGTTCAGGCGCTGCACGATGGGGGTGGGCGTGCCGGCTGGCGCATAGAGCGCGTTCCAGTGGTTGGCCACGTAGCCTGGCAGACCGGATTCCGCAATGGTCGGCACGCCGGGCACCAACGGCGAGCGCGTGGGGCTGCTCACGCCCAGCGCGCGCAGCTTGCCGGCCTTGACCTGCGGCAGGCTGGTGGTCAGGTCGACGATCATCACGTCGGTCTGCCCACCGACCAGGTCCATGACCGCCTGCGGGTTGCCCTTGTAGGGCACGTAGGTCAGCTGCGTGCCGCTCATGTGCTGGAACAGCTCCACGCCGATGCGCGCCGACGAGCTGCCGGCGCCGAAACTCAGCTTGCCCGGCGACTGCTTGGCCAGCGCGATGAATTCGCCCACGGTCTTGGCCTTGGAGGTCGGGCTCACCACCATCAGCATGTAGCCCTGCACCATCTGGCCGATGGGCGTGAAGTCCTTGATCGGGTCGTATACCAGCTTCTTGAACAGATGCGGGTTGGCGGCCTGCGTGGTGTTGGTGGTGATGAACAGCGTGTAGCCGTCCGGTGCGGCGCGGGCGGTGGCCTGTGCGGCAATGCCGCCGGAGGCTCCGGCGCGGTTGTCCACGATCACCGGCTGGCCGGTTTCCTTGGTGATGACGGCGCCCAGCGCGCGCGCCAGTCCGTCCGTCGTGCTGCCTGGCGTGGAGCCCACCATGATGGTGATGGGCCGGCTCGGGTAGGCCTGCGCTGAGGCCTGGCCGCTGACGAGTGCCGCGGCCAGCGAGCTGAGGGCGATGGCGATGGCGCCGAGTTGCTTGAACTTCATGATGTCTTGTCTCCGGTGTTGTGGTTGAAGCGATTCAGGTCGTCAGGCTCATGGCAGGCCGTTCGCCCGCCAGCGCCTGGGCGATGGCAGCCAGCACCATCTCGCCCATGGCCTTGCGCGTCTCGTGCGTGGCGCTGGCGCGGTGGGCCTGGCAGACGACGTTGTCCAGCGCGAGCAGCGCGGGCGGCACATGCGGCTCGTCGGCAAACACGTCCAGCCCGGCACCGGCAATGCGGCCTGACGTGAGGGCAGCGACCAGGTCCGGCTCGTTGACCAGCCGGCCGCGGGCGATGTTGACCAGGAAGCCGTCGGGCCCGAGCGCGTCCAGCACCGCGGCGTCGACGATGCCTTCGGCCTTGTCCGCGGCGGCAGCCAGCACGAGTGCGTCGCTGCTTCGGGCCAGTTCCTTCAGGTCGGCGATGTAGGTCCACGGCACATCGGTCATCGCGCGCAGGTCGGTGTAGGCGACCGGGCAG
>NZ_VIDT01000576.1 GCF_006519715.1 Ideonella azotifigens | reverse complement strand
GTCGACCACGACGATCTCGCGACGCCCCGCAGCGGCCGTGTCCAGCAAGCGGTCGATCTGGCGCGGATCGAAGTTCAGCCGCATCTGCATGGCCGCTGCGCCGGGCTGCGCATAGGCCTGGGTCACGGGCGTGTCGATGACGAGTTCGGCGCGGCCATCGTTTGTCGGCGCGGCCAGGTAAAGCTGTGCAAAGCCGCCTGGCAGGCGGGCCTGCACCGAGAGCTGCTCGGGTGACAAGGGCGCAGCCTGCCGGCCGATGCGCTGGGCGCTTGCGCTGGCCAGCACCTGGCCGTCGTCGCGCTGGCAGTCCAGGCTGGTGTAGACCTCGCCGTAGCCGCGCTGCAGGCCCACCAGGTAGTTGCTCACGCGCTTGTCCACATCACCCAGCGCCAGGTCCTGCATCAGCTCCGAGCGGCTCCACACCAGCGCGTTCTGGAAGCGCTCGAACAGCATGGTGTCGATGTCGGTCTGCAGCGTGCCGGCCTGGGCCGCGAGGCTGCGCTCGATTTGCGCCGTCATCGCGCTGCGCGTGCGGCTGAAGCTCAGCCAGGACAGCGCGGCGCTGGGCACCCAGGCCAGCAGCAGGAAGGCCAGCAGCAAAGTTCGGCGTAGCGTCAAGACAGCGGGAGCGCAGCGGCTGGGCGGAGAGAAAAATCAGGCGGCATGAAGGTTGCGGCATGCGCCTCACGGACAATGGACAAGCACATGATCACGCAAGACGAACGGGCTGCAGGCGCAAGTTTCACGCCACCGCTGGCAAGGCCGCCTGAAGCACCGCAACGTGGTCTGTCTGCGCGGTGCCGGCGATTGTGCATCGGCCTCTTTTCGCCTTTGTTCGCGGTGATGCTGGGCTTGGCGGCGCCCGCATCCACGCAGGCGCAAACCCTGCTGCAGGAGCAGCCGCAGCCCGAGACGCTGCCCGATGCGCCGCCGGTGGGCTGGCAACTGGCGCCAGGCCTCACCGTGTCCGGCTATGCCACCGGTCAGTTCCTCGCCCCCTTGGGCGACACCGAATTGCCCGACAACCCGGGCGACGTGAACAACACCCAGTTCAGCCGGCGCGCGCGCTTCAACCTCAGCCACCTCAGCGCCATTGCCTGGTGGGAGCCTGCGGCGGACTGGAAGCTGCTCGGTGAGATCGACCTGCAGAACATTGCCCAGCTGCCGTCCGGCAGCGGCGCGCAGTACGGTGCCGCGGCCTCGGCCTACGTGGCGCTGGAGCGCGTCTATGCCGATTACCGCGCGACCGACGCGCTGACGCTGCGCGCCGGCAAGTTCCTCACGCCCATCGGCCACTGGAACCAGGACCATTCCGACCCGCAAACCTGGACCGTGCTGCGCCCGCTGATCTCGCAGGCCGCGTTCCCCACCAGCGTGACCGGCCTGATGGCCTTTGGCAGCCTGCCCATGGCCGATCAATGGCTGGACTACCAGCTCTATGCCTCCAACGGCGGCGAATGGCGGCCCAGCCCGTGGACGCATCCGTTCGACTCCGCGTTTGGCGGCCGGCTGTCCACCTCGCTGAACCCGGACTTCAAGATGGGCGTTTCGCTCAGCCGCTTCTTCGAGCGCGAGACGCCGGGCAATGAATTCCTGCTGGCGGGCGTGGATGCCGCATGGACGCTGGGCCGTGCCGAGCTGAGCATGGAGGCCATGCATCGGCGCAGCCCTGGCGGGCAAGGCGGCGAACGCGGCTGGTTCCTGCAGGGCGCGTTGCCGGTGGCGGGGCGCTGGTGGCTGACCGGCCGGCAGGAGTACTACCGGCGCGACGTGGATGGCTGGTCCAGCCGCTCGACGCTGATCGGTGCGGTCTACAAGGGCGTCGACCACTGGACCTTCAAGATCGAGTGGGTGCAGCTCTCGGCGCGGGCGGTGGGCCAGCCTGCGGGCCTGCTGTCCTCGCTGACGCTGGCTTTTTGATCGCGGTGCCCATGCGCCTTGCCCTCGCCTTGCTGCTGTTGCTCTGGCTGTCGTTCGCCGGTGCACCGGCGCGCGCGGCCGAAGGCGGCATCGCGGTCGTGGTCGGCAAGCTGCCGGGCGCACCCACGGCGCTGGGCCGTGCCGAGCTGCTGGGCATCTACGGCCGCAAGCGCGAGCTGTGGGACGACCGCACGCCCATCGTCGCGATCAACCTGCCGGCTTCGCATCCGCTGCGGCGCGACTTCTCGCTGTGGCTGTTCAGGCGCACGCCGCAGGACCTGCAGTCCTACTGGAACGACCAGTACTTCCACGGCGTGTTGCCGCCGCCGGTGCTGGCCTCGGAAGAGGCGGTGCTGCGCTTCGTGGCGGCCACGCCGGGAGCGGTGGGCTATGTGTCGCTGTGCGCGGTGGACAAGCGGGTGGACGTGGTGGCCGTGTTGCCGGCCAGCGAGCCGGCGGCGGCCTGCCCGTCGCACTGAGCACCCCGTCCAAGCGCGCAAGTTTCTTCATACCGTGCGCAAGTTCTTGCGCACTGCATTGCGCACAGCTTGCAGTTTCAGACCGGTTCGGCCTGCTTCAGGCCCTGGCAGCGGGTGTTGCGCGATGTGGTCTGGAGATTGCAGTTGTGCAGGCATCCAAAGCCACTGTGGGCCCCTCCGATGAAGCCTGATCTGCCCCTCGAATCGATTGCCCAGCGGCGCGTGTTCTCCACCAGTGCCGACGTGGACGGTCGCAGCCACGTCGGCTTCTATGCCGTGCAGGCCGACATGCTGACCGCGTGGATCCCGCAGCGCGGCAGCCGCACCGCGCGCCTGGGCCAGCACTTCGCGCCGGCGGTCGCGCGCGAGCTGATCGTGGAGATCGTGCGCGAATGCCCGCAGCGTTTGGACGATGGCGTGCTGGCCGAGCCGCTGTCGCTGGCTCAGGGGCCAGCCACTGTCGCCGGCTCGCTCAGCTGGCGCAGCTGAGCCTCGGCCTGGGCCACGTCCTTGTCGTATTCGGTCAGGTAACGGCTGCGTTCCTCGCTCTGCCATTCGGCACTGGAGAACTCGGCCAGCACGTGGGCGCGCGTGGTGTAGACCTTGCCTTCGCGTGCGGCCAGCAGCGCGCGGTCCGGGAAACGGTCTTCGTGCAGCAGGAAGCCGGTCACGTCGCGCAGCGTCAACGGGAAGGCCGGCTGGCCGTCGCGCAGCAGCTTGCCGAAGACCGGCAGCGCCAGTTCGCGCGTGCCCGCGGCCAGTGTGTCGTTGAAGCCCACCAGCGCAAACGGCTTGCCGTTGGCGTCGTCCACCCGGCCGCTGATCACGTAGCGGCCGGCCTGCTGCACCTGCAGCTTCAGCAGCAAATTCAGCGAGCCGTCCTGCACCGCCTCGCGCGCGCCGGGCAGCCAGGTGGCGGGTGCGGCGGGCGTGTAGATCACGTCGAAATACGCATAACCCGCCTGCTCGCCGGACTGCAGCGACAGCTCGATGCGGATCAGCCCGTCCAGCTCGGCAAAGCCTTGCGTCGCGGGCTGCCAGCGCAGCGTCAGCTCGCCGTCGCCGGCCTGCGTGTCGCCGTTCTGGCCGTCGTCACGGAAGCTCACGTCGACCTGCCCG
>NZ_VIDT01000575.1 GCF_006519715.1 Ideonella azotifigens | reverse complement strand
GCTTGCCGCTGTCGGTCAGCAGCGTGGCGATGAAGCCGGGCGGCACGGCGCCGGCCATGCCGTCCTGCGGGTCGACCTGGCCGAGCACCAGCAGATCGGCCAGCAGCGCATGCTGCAGCACGGTGGATTCGAAAAGCTCGTTGCCGGTCTCGGCCCAGGCCATGGTGCCCGCAGGCAACTGGCGCTCGAACAGTGCGCGCGCACGGCCGCGCTGTTCCCGGTCCAGCTGTTCGAACACGGCATAGGCCGATTCGGCGCCCGCTGCGCCGGCAAACGGCAGGGCCAGCAGCGTGGGCACCACGGCGTACAGCGCAGTCAGCGCCGCCTGGTGTTCACGCGCCAGCCCCTGGGCCAGCGTGAGCCGGTCGGCCGAGCGGGTCGATGCGTCGAGGTGGACGAGGATGTGCTTCATGGCGAGGGCCTCCGGTTGGGCGCGAATGGAACAGCGCAGCGTCCCATCATGAACACCGGAACCCCGGGCGCGTTGATGCGCATCAAGAACGGAGGCGCTCAGGCGCGCCGGCCGGCCTTCCTCTTGCTCGATCTGGCCCTGCGTGCGGACCCGGATGCTGCTGCCGCTGGCCGTGACCATCGGCAGCGCCAGGTCTCAGCCTCTCAGGGCTGGCCCAGGTTGCGATGGGTCTGCGCGCTCAAGGCATGAAGGCTGGCGAGATCGTCGAGACGGGGTCCTGCGTGGCCGGGTCGACCTGGGTGATCAGCCCCTTTTGCAGCAGCGCCTGCACGCTGTCGGGCACGCTGCTCTGGGCGGTTGGCCATTTGGCGGCAGCCTCGGCGTCCAGCAGGTCGGCCAGGTGGGCCAGCGGCGTGTAGCCATTGACCAGCAGCAGCAGGCGGCGCAGCGGCTCGGCCAGTTCGAGGTGGCTGTCGATCACCTGTTGCTGGCCTTCGGGCGTGCGGGCGAAGACCGCTTCACCGTTCAATTCAGCCTGGAAGTGCATGGAAACTCCTTCGTGGATACGCGGCGGGTTTCGTTGCGCGAACCGCAGCACATGGCGTGCCGGCGATGTTCGCGGGCAATGGAACGCACCCGGTTGGCGGGTGTTGTCTCGCTCCAAGGGGAGGGCAGGGGCGCTCAGGTCTTGTGGCAATCATCATAGGGCCAGTCTCCCCAGGCTGTGGCCCCCAAAGTGCCTGTCCCGGCCAATCGGCCAGGGCGGGCCTGTTCCCTTTGCCAGGCCTGCCGCAGGGAAAATCAGTTGAGCAGCCGGCCAATCAACTTCACGCCCAGCATTTCGCCCTTGGCGCCTGTCACCTTGGAAATTTCGCGGTAGGCGCTGGCCTGCACCTTGTCGGGCAGCGGCACGAACTTGGCCTGGCGGGCCAGCGCGTCGCCGTGCAGGTAAGCCCAGGTGACGAACTGCAGGGCGCGTTCCGCCCGCTCGGTCTGCTGGGCCACGCGCGGCACGGCAATGTAGGTGCCCATCGTGATGGGCCAGGTGCGCTGGCCGCGCATGTTGTTGATCGGCGCCGAGAAGTCGCCGTTGCTGTACCAGGTGCTGTGGGTCACCGCTTCGCGAAAGCCCTCGACGCCAGGGGCGACGAACTGCCCTTCGGCGTTTTTCAGCATCACGCCGGCCAGGCCATCGTCCAGTACATAGTTGTAGTCGATGTAAGCAATTGCGCCGGAGGTCGCGCGCAGCGTCTCGGAGACGGCGCTGCTGCCCTTGACCGCCAGTGCGCCTGCCGGCCAGTCGAAATGGTTGGCCACGCCGCGGCGCTGCTTCCATTCCGGGCTGACGCGGGCCATGTAGTCGGCGAAGTGCCAGGTCGTGCCCGAGCCATCGGCCCGCACTACCAGCCTGATCGCCAACGAAGGCAGCTTCAGCTCCGGGTTCAGCGCCTTCAGCTCCGGCGCATCCCACTGCGTGACCTGGCCGAGGAAGATGCGGGCCAGCAGCGGGCCGTCCAGCTTCAGCGCGTTTGGCCCGATGCGCGGCAGGTTGACCACCGGCACCACGCCGGTGATCACCGTGGGGAACATCACCAGGTCGTTTTTCTTCAGGTCCTCGGCGCTGGTCATCACGTCCGAGGCGCCGAAGTCCACGTCGCGCTTGGCAATGCGGGCCATGCCCGCGCCCGAGCCGACTGGCTCGTAGCTCAGCGTGTCGCCCTTTTCCCTGGCGTACTCGGCGCCCCAGATGCGGTAGACCGGTGCTGCGGCCGACGAGCCGGCGCCTGTGATGGCTTCCGCCCGGGCCGGTTGGACACCGCACAGTCCGGTCAGGCCGACCAGGCACGCCGACAGCAGCGGCAGAAGTCCACGCCTGTGGCGGGGGGAGGCGACGCGCTGGGCGGCGGCAGGAAGGAACAGGCTCATGGGGTACAGCAGTGACGGCGGCGCGGGAAAACCCGGTATTTTCGCTGACTTGGCCGGCCCCGTTCATGACCACGCCGTGACCGCCTCTGGCGCGAAGGTCTATGCCGCCGCACCCGGCTTGTGCGCTGCCCGCTGCGAGAGCTGTTCCAGCAGGCGCAGCAGGAAGGGCAGTTCCAGGTCCTCGGTGGCTTCTTCGCCTTCGCCAGCAGGCAGCGAATCGCCGAAGCGCACGCCGAAGTCCTCGGCCAGGCGCTGGTTGCAGCCTGCGAAATCGGCCAGCAGCTGCTGGCGCTCGTGGCGGCCCAGCAGGTGCCTCCTGGCCGGCAAGCCGTCGCGTGCCAGGGCCTCGGCGGCGCGCATCAGCGGCGGCAGCGCGTAGTCCAGCTGCATGCGGTTCATGCGGTTGAGCAGCAGCGCCAGCCGCATGTCGGGCGAGACATTGGCCTGCTCCCCGGGCAGGTCCAGCGCCGGCAGGCCCAGGCATTGTTCGAACGAGGCCAGCAGCCCGATCTCGCGCACGGCGGGGCCGTCGAAGTCCGACACCCGCACCCGGGCCGGCAGCGCAGCCCAGCGCGAGAGCATGGCGTGGTAGTCCAGTCGCGCCCGCGTGGCCTCGGCGCGAACGAAGCCCAGCATCGGCCTGGCCTCGCGGCGCAGCACTTCCCGCGTGAACTGGTTGAACAGCGATTCGGCAAACAAGTCCTGCCGGCGCAGGTAGCACAGCACCTCGATGTCGAAACTGTCCGCCAGCGGCGCGAAAAACGCCGGGATGCGTGGCACCGGTTCGGACAGGCCCTCCTCGCTGATCAGCATCGTGTGCGCGCCCAGCGCTGCCGCGGCCTGCCACTCCCGCATCAGCGTGCTGCGCTCGCGGTCCTGCAGCTGCGCGTCGTCCGAGATCGCGGCGCGGAACACCGAGCAGTGCTTGGGCTGTGCTGGCAGCGGCGGTCGGCTGGTGTCCGGATAGAACAGGCCGTGGTCCTGCAGCAGCCGTTCGCGCGCGGTGGCCAGGCCATGCTGCAGGCTGGTGGTGCCGGTCTTGTGGGTGCCGATGTGAAGCACCAGGCGAGGGCGGGTGGCCTGGCTCACAGCCGGTAGCGCCGGCCTTCGCCGCGGCCGAAGCGGGCGTAGTGCTGGCCAGGGTCCATGCCGGTGCGGGCCACATCGGCGTTCAGCGCGAGGTATTGCG
>NZ_VIDT01000574.1 GCF_006519715.1 Ideonella azotifigens | reverse complement strand
CTGCCTTTCCTGCTGGCCGCAGCGGCAGCTGGCAAGTGCGCACACTGAGCGCCGCAGGCTTGGGGCTCGCGGTCAATGCCTGTCTCCAACGGCGCCGCCAAGCCCGTGCAGCCGGGCCGTGCCCGCATCAAGCCGGCACCATCTCGGCGGGCGTCGCGCGGCGTCGCAATGGCAGCGTCACCCTGAAAGTTGTGCCGCGGCCGACTTCGCTGTCGACCGTGATGCGCCCCTGGTGCTTTTGGACGATGCCGTAGGACAGGGACAGGCCGAGCCCGGTGCCTTTGCCGATGGGTTTGGTCGTGAAGAAAGGATCAAAGATGCGCGGCAGCACCTTACTTGGAATGCCGCTGCCGTTGTCGGTCACCTCGAACCAGGCTTCGCCGTCGGCACAGCCTGTGCGGATGACGATGCGGCCTCGCTTGTCGCCCCTGTCTCCCATCGCGTGGGCGGCATTGACCACCAGGTTCATCACCACCTGGTTGAGCTGCGAGGACAGGCATTCGATCTCCGCCACCTGGCCGTATTCCTTCACCACATCGGCCTTGTCGCGCAGCTCGCTGCCCAAGATGTTCAAGGTCGAATCGATGCCCTGGTGGAGCTGCACCATCTGCCATTCCTGCAGTGCATCGACGTGCGAGAAGTCCTTCAAGTCCTGCACGATCTGGCGCACGCGGCCGATGCCTTCCTTGGATTCACGCATCAGGCTCGGCACGTCATCCTTCAGGTAGTCGATCTGCAGCTCTTCGCGCAAGGCCCGCAGCTGCGCTGCCGCCGGCGTCTGCTCGTAGGCGTCCAGCATGCGGAACAGGTCGGCCAGGTAGCCCTCGAGCGTGCCGACATTCGAGAAGACGTAGCCGATCGGGTTGTTGATCTCGTGCGCCACGCCAGCGGCCAGTTGGCCGATCGAAGCCAGCTTTTCCTGCTGCACGAGCTGCGCTTCCAGGTTCTTGCGCTCGGCGATCTCGGCCTGCAGCGCAAGGTTGGCCTGCGTCAGACGCTGAGTGCGTTCGTCGACGGCGGCCTCCAGGCTGTCGATCTGCAGGGCGGCCTGCTGCGTCATCTGCCACTTGGCGGTCAGCGCCTGAGCCAGCTGGCGCACCTCGATGTTGTCGAAAGGCTTCTTCAGGATCAGCAGGCGGTCGCGCGCGTCCAAGCGCCGGAAGACCTCGTCCCACGAGGTGTCGGAATAGGCGGTGCAGATCACCACCTGCAGCCGCGGGTCTGCATGCCACAAGTGCTCGATGGTCTCGACGCCGTCCCAGCCCGGCGGCATGCGCATGTCAACGAAGGCCATCGCGTACGGCCGGCCGTTGCGCAGCGAGGCCTCCACCTTCGCCAAACCCTCCTGGCCCTGGTAGGCCGAGTCCAGTTCGAAAACGGCCGCGCCGGTCGTGGCCTTCGGTGGCTCGTCGCCGAACAGCGCGGCGCGCGTGGCCTGGAGCGCAGACTTCGCCGGTGCCTGGGGGCAAAGGATCTTGCGGAAATCGTCGTGGATCGTCGGCATGTCGTCGACCAGCAAGATGCGGCGGTTTTCAAGGGTCATGATGGCCGTTCGGTTTTGAGGGGTAGTTCGAGGGTGAAGGCGGCACCCTGGCCGGGGCCTGCACTGGCAACGGTCAGCTTGCCGCCCATCTCGCGCGCGGCCAGCACGCAGCTGTGCAGGCCGAAGCCGTGGCCGTCCTTCTTGGTCGTGAAGCCATGGGCGAAGATCTTCGTCAGGTGTTCGGCGGCAATGCCTTCGCCGGTGTCAGCCACGATCACCTGCAGGCTGCACGGGTCGGCCACCTGAACGCGCAGCGTCAGCCGGTGTGCGGCCTCGGGCAGGCGCTGCATCGCGTGGCGGGCGTTGGCGATCAGGTTGACCAGGATCAGCAGCACGCGGTGCTTGTCCAGCAGCAGCGCGGGCACGGCTTCGAATTCGCGCAGCAGCGTCACGTTGCGGCCGGCGAGGGCACTGTTGTCGATGCGCAGCGCATCCTCGATCAGCTCGACGATGTGCACCGGCTCCACCAGGCTCGATGCGCCGGCGTAGGCCTGCTGCGTCGACACGATCTCCTTGATGTGCCGCACGTTCTTGGTCAGCACCGCCAGCTCGGCGGCAATCTCGGCACGCTCTTCTTCCAGCGCCTGCGCCAGCTGCTTCAGGTACATCGGCAGCATTCGGCCGCGAGCATCGTTCGTCAGGTAGTCGCCGAGCCGGTCGCCGTTCTGCTCGATCAGCTGCACCGCGCAGCCCAGGCTGGCGGCTTCTGAGTCGCGCACGCGCGTGGCGATGAGTTCGGCCGAGACATTGACGCTGTTGAGCACATTGCCGACGTTGTGCAGCACGTTGGTGGCGATCTCGGCCATGCCGGCATGGCGCGCGTTTTCCAGCGCCTGGCGCTGGGCGGCTTCCTGCTCGCGGGCCTTGCGCACCGCTTCCTCGGCCTCCTCGCGGCGGAAGAACCAGTGGCCGGTGGTCAGCAGGATCACGATGATCGGCACCGCCGCGACGACGACGACGATGCCCGACTGGCGGAAGCTGAAGTACAGGAAGGTCGCCACCGAGGCGTTGCCGGCGTAGGCGATGCCCAGCCACCCGAAGGAATCGAGGAAGGCCTTGAGGTTCAGCGGCTCGTTGCGCTTGAGCCGCGGCACCATGGTCACCAGCAGCGTGTTGAGCAGGAAGTAGCCGAAGGCGAACAGGATCGCCCCCAACAGCAACAGCCCGTCATGCGCCAAGCCATGGCGCTGCAGTGCCTGCAGGCCGGTCTGCAGCAGCGAGCCCGCGCTGAACATCGCCAGCGCAGCCATCGCCGGGCTGGCAATGCGGCTGGTCCAGCGTTTGGAGGTCCGCCACGAACCGACCAGCGCCTCGCAGGCCGAGCCCAGCGCCGCCGCCTCCGGGCCGCTCAGCAGCAACAGCAGGAAGATGAAGATCTCGCCGGCGGTGAACGAGTTGGTCGAGCGCGGAATGCGCACCGGCACCAGCCCGGCCACCATCGCCAGCATGCTGGCCGCGAGCACCTGCAGCCACGTGGCCGCCGTCATCGCGGCCAACTGGTGCAGCGAATACCCGAGCACCGCCGCGCCCAGCAGCACCACGCTCCACCAGTAGATCGTGGCATTGCGGTTGTAGTCCGGCATGAGCCGGGCGTGCAGGCGCTGCCAGGGCCAAGGCGACGCTGGCGGCGGCTGCGGCGGCGGCAAAGCAGGGGCGAGAGCGGTGGGTTGCATCACGCGGGCTTGAGGGCTGCGGGCCTGGGCATGTTTCAGGGCTCGCCGGTCGGGCCGACCTGCGTCTCGCTCAGCACCAGGCCTTCGCTGAGCACGATGCCCTCGCTGAGCACGATCCCTTCACTGAGGACGATGCCTTCGCTCAGCACGATGCCTTCACTCAGCACGATGCCCTCGCTGAGCACGATCCCTTCGCTCAGCACAATGCCTTCGCTCAGCACCAGTCCGCTGCCGGCGGCCAGCCATCCGGCGAGCGTCGCGGTCGGGATGAAGATCCCGGTGAGGCCGCGCGCCGAGCTGCTGCCGGCGAGTGCAGC
>NZ_VIDT01000573.1 GCF_006519715.1 Ideonella azotifigens | reverse complement strand
GCCGCTGCTCGGCGACGTGGCCGCGCCGGAAGGCCTGTTGCAGCCCGCGCCGCCGCGCTTCGGGCACCTGGAACTTCAGTTCGATCTCATGCATGCGGGCTGGCCGGCAAGTGGGGTGCCGGCCAGCGGCCAAGTATGGCCGCGTTTGCCAGGCGTCGTTTGCGCCATCGCATGCAGGCGCCGCGCGGGCAGCTCAATGGACCTGCGTTCTGAAAGCACTCGGCGACACGCCCTTCCAGCCCTGGTACGCCCGGATGAAGGAGTTGGGTTCCTGGAAACCCAGCAGGAAGGAGATCTCCCCCAGCGAGAGTTTCGATTGCTTCAGGTAGTGGTCGGCCAGTTCGGTGCGGGTGGCCGCCAGGATGTCCTGGAAGCCCTCGGCTTCGGCGGTCAACTTGCGCTGCAAGGTCCGCTTGCTCACCGCCAGCCGGTCGGCCACCGCCTCGATGCTGGCCTCGCCACTGGGCAGCGCCTCCAGCAGCACGGCGCGAACCCGCTGCGCGGTGCTGGCGCTGGCGTCCAGGTCGGCGAGCTTCTGGTTCAGCCTGCCTTCGAAGAAGTCCCACATCGCGGCGTTGAAGGTCAGGAAGGGCTTGGCCGCGTCGGTCGCCGAGAAGTGGATTTCGGTTTGATCGGCCCGGCGCAAGGCGCAACCAAAGTAGGCGGCATAAGGCGCGACATCCCGGGGCAGTTCGGCCAGCTGGACGACCCGCGGCACGATGCGCTCGCGCGTGCCGAAGCGGATCAGCTGGCAGAAGAACACCAGCTCGGTCAGGCTGAGCGAGCGCGGCATTTGGCCTTCGGCGCCATAGCAGGCCAGGCTCAGGCGCGTGAGGTCCCTGCCCTGGTCCACGTCCAGCAGCAGCGGGCCGATCAAGGGCTTGTAGCTGCTCAGGCGCCTGGCGGCCACGTTGAAGTTCGGGCTGCAGAGGCTGGCAAAGATCGGCGCGTCAAAGGCTTCGGCCTTGAAATGCTCGGCCAGCAGCAAGCCCACCTCGCGGTTGCCCGCAGCCCGCTCGATGCCGTGCCAGAAGCGAAAGTACTCGGCCGGAGACAAGGCAGCGTCGCCGCGATGGAGCAGGTCGGCCGGCAGCCCCGCGTGGGCCAGCACGGCGGCAGGATCGATCCGCATGTCGCTCAGCATCAGCTTCCAGCTGCTGGCGACGACGAACCGGCTGGCGCGTTTCATCGCGTGCCGCCTGAGTGCAACCCGGCGGGCATGTCATTTCCCTTCTCCATTGCCTGGCGGGACATCTTGAGCACCACCTTGCGCGGCAGCAGCGGCACGATCCAGTTCAGCATGAACCGCAGCCGGCCCTCGTTGAACGCGACCAGCTCGCCGCGTTGCATCGCGTCGTAGCCGCATTGCGCCACCGATTGCGCCGACTTCGCCTGCTTCCACAGGTCAACGCCCTGCAGGTTGCCGGCTGCCACGAACCCGGTGGCCACGGCGCCGGGGCACAGCGCGGTGGCCGTCACGCCATGGGCGGCCACCTCTTCGGCGATCGCCTGCGTGAACGAGGTCACGTAGGCCTTGGTAGCGTAGTACACCGCCTGCAGCGGGCCGGGCATGAATGAGGCGGTGGACGACACGTTGAGGATGCGGCCGCGCTGGCGCTGGACCATGCCCTTGAGGAATGCGTGTGTCAGCTCGGTCAGCGCGGCCATGTTGACCTGCATCATCGCTTGCGCGTCGGCCAGGCGCTGTTCGTGGAACAGGCCGTGGCCGCCAAAGCCGGCGTTGTTGACCAGCACATCGATCACCAGGCCCTGGGCCTGCGTCTGCTCGAAGATGCGTTGCGCCGCACCTGGCTTGGCGAGGTCTTCGGCGATCACGGTCGCCGAGATGCCGTGCGCGGCCTCCAACGCCAGTTTCAGCGCGTCGAGCTTGTCGCGGGACCTTGCGACCAGCACCAGGTCGCCGCCTTGCCGTGCATGGATCTTCGCGAGTTCCAGCCCGATGCCGCTGGATGCGCCGGTGATCAGCGCGGTGTTGGATGGCTTGTTCATGATGTCCTCAAGGAGTGGGTTTCGATGAGGTGATCGTAGGAATTCGGATCGCGCCACGCACTGGCAAACGACGACAGCCTGCCATCCGATCGTGCCATCACGCATCGCGTCCACGCTTGGCATTCAGGCGTCCGGCAGCGGGCAGCCTTCTGGCCAACGATAGGCCAGCACCGTGTCGACGGGGTAGCTGTGCGCTCGTACGGCGCCGAGCTGGTTGCCACCCAGCAGCCACACCTCGCGGTCGTCGTGCGCCAGGTAGAAGCCCACGTGGCCCTTCCAGCTGGCCGGGTCTTCGCGCCACAGCACCGCGATGCAGCCAGGCACCGGCTGCGCGAGCGCCACGCCCCAGTCCAGCCACGAGCGCGCCAGCGCCGAGCCGGTGCCGCGCAAGCCGGCTTGCGCCAGTGTCCAGTGCAGGAAGGAGCTGCACCACGAGACCTTGTCGTCGTAGCCTTCGATGTTGGTGCCGGCGTGGTACGCGGTGATGCGCGGGTTGGACTGGCCCGCTGGCGCGGCGCACACGCCCAGTTCGGCGCGGGCGGCCGTCAGCCAGGCGGGTTCTGGCGAGGAGGGAGCAATGAGCGGCATCGGTTCGGGCTTGCCCAACGCCAGTCGATCACTGGCGCCGCAGCGGGACCTGCAGGTGGATGGGCCGATTCTCTTCCTTGGCGAAGCCGCGGCCGTCGGTGTGGCGTGCGCCCCCGAACAGCAGGTCGCCGTCGCTTGTGGAGAATGCAGAAGCGGGCGAAGCCGCCGCTTCGCCGTTTCTTGCACCCAGGTCGCACCGTGAACCTTCCGAACTCGCCATTCCTTCTCCGGCCATTTGTGGCCGCCGACGCGCCCACGTTCACCGCTGCCGTCCGCGAATCCACCGCCACCGTTGGCCGGTGGATGCCTTGGGCGCATGCGGGCTATGCGGACGCCGACGCGCTGGCCTGGTTTGCGCACTGCGAGCAGGTGCGGGCAGACGGCTCGGGCCACGAGTTCGGCATCTTCGACGCTGCATCCGGCACGTTGGTCGGCGGCTGCGGGTTGAACCAGTTCAACACCGTCAACGGCTTCTACAACCTGGGCTACTGGGTGCGCGAGTCGTGGCAGCGTCGCGGCGCCGCTTCCGCCGCCGTCCAGGCCCTGTCGCGCTTCGCATTTGACGAGCTGCGCCTGGGCCGCGTGGAGATCGTTGTTGCCGAGGACAACGCGCCCAGCCTGGCGGTGGCGGAACGCGCCGGCGCGCTGCGGGAATGCCTGGCGCGCAACCGGCTCAAGCTGAACGGGCGGTTTGCGAACGCGTTTGTGTTGTCGCTGGTGCCGGGCGCTCCCAACACAATCGGCGGCCCCTTGTCGCCGAACACAGCATTGACATGAACCCAGTCCTGCTCCAGGCCGAACAGCTCGGTTTTTCCATTGCCGGCCAGCCGCTGTTGAAGTCGCTGGACTTCGCCATGCGACCCGGCCTGAGCCTGGTGCGCGGCGGCGATGGGCGTGGCAAGACGACGCTGCTGCGCCTGCTGGCCGGTGAGCTTCAGCCTGGC
>NZ_VIDT01000572.1 GCF_006519715.1 Ideonella azotifigens | reverse complement strand
GCCGCCCAGCAACACCCGCCCAGCCGCATCATCGTCGCCGTCCCGGTCGGCTCCGAGGACGCCGTGGCCGCGCTGCGCCAGCGCGCCGACGAAGTCCTCTGCCTCAGCACCCCGCCAGACTTCCAGAGCGTGAGCCGCTGGTACGAGGACTTCGGGCAGACGGAGGATGAGGAGGTGCGGGCGTTGTTGCAGCAAGCGAGGGGCTGACTGCCGCACCATCGTTGCTGCGATCCCGGCGGCCTGGCGGTGGGCGGACCGGACAATGGCGCGCCCGGCATGCGGCTGCACTACAGCCCGAATTGCCAAGCTGCTTTCCTCATCGATCCTGATGGGTATCACATCAAAGTCGCTATGAAGGTGCCAGAGCAGGAAGCTGGGCGGCTCCCGACATCCAGCCGGGTGGCCCCTTCAAGCCATGCCCGAACCGCGGTCACGCAGCAGGGCCACGAGTTCGTCGGCGCCTCGCGCTCCGTACAAGGCCTGACTGCGCGCCGATGGGGGCAGCAGCTTGTCCAGCGGCAGCACGGTCTGCCCGGTGTCCTGCGCGAACTGGTAGAGCTGGCGCGGCGGCGGCTCTGCCTCGTCTTCCCAGACCAGGTGCAGTGGCGGCGGGAGCAGGGACAGCCAATGGGGAGGCTTTGCCAACTCAGGGGTTACGGCCTTGTGCTGCGGCGCACGCCGATGCCGCACGCCAAGGTCTTCCGGTGCCAGCACCAGGCATAGGGCGCGGGTCGGCGCGTCGGTCCACGCCGCAGTGACTGAGCCGCGGGCCTTGGGCAGGACCACCAGGCAACCACTGGGCGCGCTGCTCGTAGGGTACAGCGCACCGAATTCCTGCAGCTCGCGCTGCAGCTGATGTCGGGCTTCGTCGGACGCCTGGGTCAACCGCTGCACACCCTCGCAAAAGCCTCCCAACCACTGCGGCTCGGCGCGACCCAGGCCAAGCCGAAGCAGGACCGAGCGCAGCAATGGGAACCGCAGCGCAGGGTCAAGCAGCAACAGGGCGCCCGGCCCTTCTTCGCCCGGCGATAACAACAAAGCCAGCAGGTGGCTCCAATGCGCCAGTGTGGCCAGCCCCGCCATTCCGGGTAACAAGCGTTCTGGGCCGACGCCCCGCATCGCACACAGGATCTCGTCCGGCCCGGCAGCGACCTCGGGTTGCCTGCGATCCTGCGCATCCAACCGGGCCAGCAACTGTTTCCAGGCCGGCGCTTCACGAAGCGCCCAGTCGTGCGAGATGCGCAGTCGCGCGCCCTGAGAACGCACCTGGGCCACACGCTGCAGCGCGTCCGTCAACGGCCGGAGCCGGCCGTCGTTTGACCATCGGAATTCGGGCGCTGCGGCCAGGGGTTCGGCCAGCAACGGTTCGATCTGCACCCGCAATCCTTCCAACACGCTGCGCACCTGTTCTGGCTTGAGTCTCGCAAAACCCAGGCCCTGGGCCAGCAAGCGCAAGGCTTGCGCCATTGCCGCCCGGGGATCGGGCTGCGGCCCTGGAACGAGGCCCGCGAGAAAGCCCGCCATCTGCAGCGCAGGCGCCAACGCGGGCGCGCTGTCGCGCAGCATCTGCGCAAATGCTTCGAGCCGCACCAAGTGTCGCGCCAGTTCGGCCACGTTGCCCGTGCCGTCGCGCGCCATCAAGAGAGCCTGGTGCGACTCCATGGCTTGCTGCCATGGCGGGCTTTGCGGCAACACCAGGGCTTCATCGATCAGCAGCTGCAGATCGGCATGCGTAGGCGACGGCAGGTGCGGGCTGCCGGCGAGCACGCTGGCCAGATCGATCTCCAGCGTCGTCACGAGGTCCAGCGCAGTCTTGGCTTGCTCGTGCGAGGCCTTTGGGTCGAGCGGTGCCGGGCTGGCAGCTGCAACCACCGGCGCGCGCGTCTCGCCGGACTGCCAGTAGCGAAAATCATAGACGCCAGCCATGCCCTCTCGCGGCTCCAGAAAGGACAAGCCGCCTTGCAGCAGTACCTCACGCACGGCCTGCTCGGGCTTGGGTGTGCGTGGTGCGCCCACCCGCTCGTGAGGATTCAGCGGCCAGCGTTGCTCCACCTGCTGCACAAGCTCGCTGCCAGCCAGCAATGCGGCCATCTCGTTCACAGTGCCGAAAAGCAGCACCAGATCGTCTTTGGATACCAGCTTGTCCTCCGCATCGACCGGTACACCGGTCGCACGACCGGGTTCGCCGTCCGGATCCTCCTCGCAGACAAAGACCTCGCCCAGGTTCATGCGCTGGTAAAGCGCGCTGCGGAACTCATCCCGTTGCGCATCCCGCAGGTCCAGCTCGGTCTTGCCAAGCAGCCATTCACGGGTGATGAAGTACAGCGCATCCAGCAGGGTTTGGCGCATGTCCGGCCGCTGCAGCGACCAACCCACCACGTGCGGCATGTTGAGGAAGTATTCGATGACAACCTGCAGCGTCACGTCGATCCGGTAGAAGACGGTGTCGCGCACCGTGCCGGGCAGCAGGTTCAGATCGCCGGCTTCGGTGCGTAGCGCAGCCAGTTCACGTGTCAGGTTCAACGCGTGCATCTGCGAGCGGTGTCGCAGCACCCATTTCAGAATCTCTTTATCGGCGGCGTCGGCATTCGAGACATTGCTGCCGGGCACAACGGGCGGCAGTTCCAGCACCAGCTCCAGGTAAGCATCCAGGTCGGCCGGTTCATAGGCAATCAGCAACGGGTGCGAGAAATACGACGAGGCCACGCCGTAGGCCTTCTCGCGCGCGGCCAGGCGCAGGAATTCCATGTAGCCGCGGTCGGTCAGAAAGCAGGTGAAGACGCTCTCGGCGACCAGCTTCTTCAGGTAGTGCACCATCGCCATGATGCGTTCGGACAAGCCGTCGACCTTGTCGAGCTCGTCAATCACGAACACCGGCGCCAAGCCTGCGGCCCGCAGCCGCTCCAGCAGCGTCGGCAGCACTCGGTCGAGCGTGCGCAGACTGAGGTCAGGGATGAAGGTCTTGTCGACATGGCGCTGGCGCTTGCCGGTGTTGCTGGTCGTGCGCTTGAAGGCCAACGACGAGGCCATCGCCGTGAGCAGCCCCAGCGCCAGTGCACTCGCGCCATGGCCAGGCCCGCTGGCCAGCGTACCGCCGGCCACCGCAGCACCGGACAACAGCGCCGCAGCCGGCTTCAAGGCGTCGGCAAACTTCGCGTCCAGCCCGCTGCTTTGTTCGGTGTTGCGGCCGGTCTCGCTGCTCTGCTTGGTCTCGCCGCTGAGTTCCCCCGAGATGCGCTGGTGCGCATTGCAGATGCCATTCAGCGCGACCAGCTCGCGGCTGCCCTGGTCCACGGGCGCACGCACAGGCTGCAACACGCCGCGCTCCAGCGCGCCGATGCGGTCCCATAGCTCGCGCAGCCGTGAAGCCGGCGGGTCTTCCATCAGTTCCAGTTCAAACTGTGCGGCCAGCTCACCGCGCTCCTCAAGCGGTATCGCCTGCCCCAGCCCGGCATCGGACAGCAGCGCGCGCCGGTAGGCCGAGGCGTATTCGCGCAACACCGCGCGATGCAGCCCGAGGATGATCTGCTTGAGCGCCAGTTGCGCCTGCAACT
>NZ_VIDT01000571.1 GCF_006519715.1 Ideonella azotifigens | reverse complement strand
CGGGGAATACGCGGCCCTGCGCGACCCGGAGGTGATGGCCCGCAAGGAGGCCGAAGAAGCCCGGCTGCGCGCTGCCTGGACCCAGCGCAACCTGCCCGGCGACCCATGGGCCCTGGTCGAAGCCAGCGTCGCCCGCCATGCCGAGCGCTTCGATGAACTGACCGCCACCGAATACACCTACGGCAGCTTGCTGTCGCTGGCCGGCCTGCTGGTGGACCTGGCCCAGCAGCGCCCGCTGCCCGAGGACCAGCGCCTGGCCGCCTGGCGCGACAGCGAGTTGGTGCAGAACGAGCGCAAGCTGCGCGCCAAGGCGCCGTTCTACCCCGAGCTGGAAACCGTGCGCCTGGCCTGGGCGCTGGGCGAGGCGAAGAAGGTGCTGGGCGACAGCCATCCCTTCGTGACCACTGCCCTGGGCAGCGACACGCCCGAGGCCGCCGCGCAGCGGCTGGTGCGCGGCACCCAGCTGGCCGACCCAGCCGTGCGCGAATCGCTGATGCGTGGCGGCCAGGCGGCGATCGAAGCTTCGACCGACCCGATGATCGTGCTGGCCCGCACGCTGGCGCCGCAGAGGCTGGCGCTGGCCCACTTCAAGGAAGAAGCGCTGGACACCCCGGCCGAAAAGGCTGCCGCGATGATCGGCCAGGCCCGCTACGCATTGGGTGGCGCCAACGTCCCGCCGGACGCCACCGGCACGCTGCGCCTGTCCTACGGCACGGTCAAGGGCTACAGCGAACGCGGCATCCGCACCCCGTGGAAGACCACCTGGTCCGGCCTGCTGGACCGCGCCGACAGCTTCGACGACCGCATGCCCTTCACGCTGTCCACTCCGGTGGCCACGGCCCGGGCCAAGCTCAACCCCCGCACTGCGCTCAACTTCGTCAGCACCGCGGACATCATCGGCGGCAACTCCGGCTCGCCCGTGGTCAACGCCAAGGGCGAACTCGTCGGCCTGATCTTCGACGGCAACCTCGCCTCGCTCGGCGGCCGCTACCTCTACCGCGACGAATCGGCCCGCGCCGTGGCGGTCCACATCGATGCCATCCTGCAGGCGCTGGAGACGGTGTATGGCGCGCCGCAGCTGGCGAAGGAAATTCGCGGCGGCAGGTAGCACAGGGCCCAATGCAACAGGGCCCCCGCGCCAATGGCTTGGGGGCCCTGTGCTCACCGCGGGGGCGAGTCCGTCAGGCGCCGGCCGAGGGCCACAGCACCTGCGGGTCAGGTCAATCGCTCAGATGCGATCGATCGCGTCCTTGACCTTTTCCTTGGCGTCGCCAACGGTGGCCTGGGTCTTGCCGGCAACCTGGTCCACGCGGCCTTCGTTCTTCAGGCGATCATTGCCCACGGCCTTGCCGGCGGCTTCCTTGATCTTGCCCTTGACGTCTTCGACACGGCCTTGCACTTGATCCTTGTTCATGATGATCTCCTTTGAGTCGGCGCCGCGGGGTTCGCAGCGCATGGGCTCACTGTGCCGCCGAGGCCGCGAGGCGTCTGTCGTCCCTGGTCTTGCGTGTCTGTAGGCCTGGTCTGGTGCTGGTGAGCTGTCTCAGCTTCCCGCGATGAAGCGGTCCACGCGCGCGGCTTCGGCCACCAGGTCGGCCCGGCCGTCCAGCAGGTCCACCGGCCGGCGATGGCGCAGCCAGGCGTTGGGCGAGGCGAACCACTGGGTCCGGCCCCAGCCGTCCAGTGCCCTGGGCAGCTCGGCCAGGATGCGCTGCACTTCGGGTCGCAGGGAAATGCCGCCGGCGCTGAACTGGAACATTGGCAGCCAGGTCCAGCCTGACCAGTCGAAGCGGACCAGCTCGGCGCTGCCGGCAACGGCAGGCCTCAGCTGGGTTTCCCGTGCCAGGCCGCCGGAGTGCCGGTAGGCGGACAGCAGCGCGATGAACTGGCTGTCCTCGCAAGTGCCGCTGGCGTCTTCCAGCTGCAGGGCCGGCCGCGGCCTGGGGACGGGCAGCGGCGCGCCGCCGAAAGCCAGCAAGGCGTTTGGCATGGCATTCGGAACGTTGACGGCAAGCGATGAGGCGATCACGGCGGGCTCCTGCAATCCAGTCGGTGGGCAGGCCCATGATCGGCGCCGCGCGGCCGGCGCGCACCCCTCAGGCTGCGGGGTGAGAGGCCCTACTTTTGGCTGAGGCCGAAAAACAGGGCCTGCAGGCGTGAAGCCTGCAGGCCAGCGGCAAATGCGCAGGCGCGACCGGGCGTCTTCGTGGTCATGGCGCCCTGGTCACGCTCCCTCTCACATGCCTCCTGGCCTGCGCGATGATGTAGCAGGGCACTCGCGACCTGCCGTCCTGCGCAAGATCGGCCAGGTGCGGTGCAGCATTGAGCTTTGTTACAGCGATGCCGGGGCCTGGTAGGCCATCGCCCAAGGTGCCGACGCGGTCAAGTCCTACGCAGCGGGGGAGGGCGCGGCGCGCATCCTGCTGGGACCGCGCCTTGGCGCCAACAGGAGCAGTCGCCCATGAACAAGATTTCCTTCAAGTCCCATCGCCCGGTCACCCAGGCCGCTGCGGCAGCGCTTGCCTTCGGCGCCTTGGTGGCAATGGCGCCGTTGGCCGGAGCGGCCGGCGCGCCGCCCACGCTGCGTCCCGATGGCGTCGGCCCGGTGCGCGTGGGCATGGACACCTTCCAGATTCGAGCCGCGCTCGGCGAGAAGACCGTCAAGCTGCCCGACAACGCGCCGGACGCGCAGTGCTTCTACCTGCGCGCCCAGCAATACCCCGAGCTGCGCTTCTTGATGGAAGGCGGCACGCTGCGCCGCATCGACACACGTGAGCCCGGCATGAGCACCGCAGACGGCATTCGCCGAGGCGACACGCTGGCCAAGGTGCAGGCGCTGTATGGCGAACGCCTGAAGACCGAATCCAGCAAGACCGGTGGCGGCAAGGACTGGACGCTGACCGTGCAGGACCCGGACGGCGTGCACGCCACCCGCTTCGAGACCCGCGACGGCTACGTCGAGCACATCGTGGCCGGTTTCACCGAGCAGGTGGAGAACCCCGGCTGCGTTTGACAGCCTGAGTTCAGCGCGGCGCCTTGAAGGCCGGCATGTGCTGGCCTAGCCGCGCGCCCATCTCGGCGCCCAGCGCCTGGAGTGCACTCGCAGGGCGCACCATCACCTCGAACTCGGTGATCAGGCCGTCCGCGTTGAAGCGGATCAGGTCCACGCCCTTGAGCTGCTTGTCGCCCACGCGGGCGCTGAATTCCAGCGTCACGTCCAGCCCTTCGTCGCTGGCGAACTGGCGGTGGTATTCGAAGTCCTCGAAGACCTGCACCACGGTGCGCAGCACCAGCTTCAGCGCCGGCGCGCCGGCATAGGGCTGGTGCGCCATCGGCGAGCGGAACACCGCCTGCGGGTGCACGATCTCGTCCAGCCCGCTCAGGTCCTGGGCCGCAACCATGCGGTGCCAATGTGCCAGCGAGCGGGCGGCTGAGGCTTGCAGATGGGCGGGGGCTGTCATGGTTTGTCTCCTGTTGGATTGAAATGCCTCAAATGGCGAGCAAATGGCGAGCAAAGGGCGTTCAAAGGGCGTTCAAAGGGCGGCGCCGAGCTGCGTGCCCT
>NZ_VIDT01000570.1 GCF_006519715.1 Ideonella azotifigens | reverse complement strand
GGTGGGGGGGCTGGCCGGGCTGGCCTTGGGCACCGTGCTTGGCCTGTGGCGGCAGGCGGCGAGCGTGAGCTTCCTGACCATCGAAGTGCTGCGGCCCATCCCGTCGGTGGCCTTGATTCCGCTGGCCATGCTGATCTTCGGCTTCGGCGTGACGATGGAAACCAGCGTGGTGGCCTTCGCCACCGTCTGGCCGGTGTTGGTGCTGGCCCAGGCTGCGGTGCGGCAGATCGAGCCGCGGCTGCTCGAGGTGAGCGCAGCGCTGCAGCTCAAGCCCCGCGACCGGTTCCTGAAGATCGTGCTGCCGGCCGTGCTGCCGCGCCTGTTCGTGGCCTTGCGCCTGGGAGTGGCCATTGCGCTGATGGTGGCTGTCACGGTGGAGATCGCGGCCAACCCGTACGGCATCGGCTACGCGCTGATGCTGTCCCAGCAAAGCCTGAATCCGGCGCTGATGCTGGCCTGGCTGTTGTGGATCGGTGCGCTCGGCCTGGGCATCAACGCGGCGGCGGGCGCGCTGCAGCAGGGCCTGGCCCGCCGCATGGGAGCTTGGCCATGAAACTCGACTTGCGTCACACGGCCGGCTCGGTGGCCCTGCTGGCCGCGATGCTGGGGCTGTGGTGGCTGGCCAGCCACCTGGGCTGGATGAACCGGGCCTTCCTGCCCACGCCCGAAGCCGCCTTTGGCGCGCTGGGCGATGGGTTCACCGGGGGCTCGCTGGGCAGCGACACGCTGGCCACGGTGGGGCGAATGCTGCTGGGCTGGGGCCTGGCCTCGCTGTGCGGCGTGGTGCTGGGGGCGCTGATCGGCAGCTCCGAGGCCGCCCGCCGCTGGCTGCAGCCGACGCTGGAGTTCATGCGGCCCCTGCCTGCTTCGGCGCTGATGCCGCTGGCGATTGCGCTGTTCGGCCTGTCAGCCGGCATGGTGCTCGCGGTGGTGGCCTTCGGTGCGATGTGGCCCGTGCTGCTGGCCACGGTGCACGGCTTCGGCGCGTTGCATGGGCGACTGCGCGAGGTCGGCCGCGCGCTGCAGCTCTCCCGCCGGGCCTTCGTGGCCCAGGTGGGACTGCCCCATGCCATGCCGGACATCCTGGCGGGCATGCGCCTGTCGATGACGATTTCGCTGATCGTGTCGGTGGTAGGCGAGATGCTGGCCTCCCAACCCGGGCTGGGCCAGGCCATCTTGCTGGCCGCCCGGTCGTACCAGGCCAGCGAGCTGTTTGCCGGCGTGATGCTGCTGGGCGGCATCGGTTTCGCCAGCAATGCCGCGCTCGCGGCCGCCGAGGCCCACCTGCTGCGCTGGCAGCGCCGTTGAGCCTTCTCCTGTTTCCACCTTTCGAGGACCTGCCTGTGACACGCCGCTTTGTCGACCTCTCGATCTACCTCGAAAACGAGGTGGCCTCCGACCCGCCGGGCCTGGAGCCCCGCATCACCTACTTCACCCACGCGCACAGCTACGAGCAGATCGAGCCGTTCTTCCCCGGCCTGCGGCGCGAGGACCTGCCCGATGGCGAAGGCTGGGCGGTGGAACTGGTGCAGCTCTCCACCCACAACGGCACCCATCTCGACGCGCCCTATCACTTCCACAGCAGCATGGACGCTGCGCTGGGCGAGCGCCGCAAGTCCACCACCATCGACGACGTGCCGCTGGCGTGGTGTTTCCAGCCGGCGGTGAAGCTGGACTTCCGTCACTTCGCCGATGGCTACGTGGTGACGGCCGCCGATGTGGCAGCGGAGCTGGACCGCATCGGCCACCGCCTCAAGCCCTTGGAGATCGTGCTGATCAACACGCGGGCCGGCGAGCGCTATGGCCATCCCGACTATGTCTCGGCCGGTTGCGGCATGGGCTACGAGGCCACGATGTACCTGCTGGAGCGGGGCATCCGGCTGACCGGCACCGACGCCTGGAGCTGGGACGCGCCGTTTGTGCACACCGCCAAGAAATACCGCGAGACGCAGGACGCCAGCCTGATCTGGGAGGGCCACAAGGCGGGGCGTGACATCGGCTACAGCCACCTCGAGAAGCTGCACAACCTGGAGTCGCTGCCCAGCGACGGCTTCCATGTCTCCTGCTTCCCGCACAAGGTGCGTGGCGCTTCGGCCGGGTGGACCCGTGCCGTGGCCATCTTCGACGAGGCCTTGATGGCCGCCGGCTGAACCTCGGCGGCGCCTCGCCGCCGGCCCCGTTCCTTCATTCCCGCCCTGCGGTGGCCTTGGGGCCGCCGCACGGCATCGTTCGCCCTGGATTTCCAACCCACCGACAACGACCCCACGAGGAGACATGATGAACCAGTGCCTTTTGCACAGCTCCCTCACCGCTTGCCTGACCCTGGCCGCCGGCACCACCTGTGCCCAATCGAACGTCACCCTTTACGGCGTGATGGACGCCGGCCTCTACCAGAAGCAGCTGGCCGGCGGCAGCCGCGACCGGCAGGTGGAGAGCAACCTGATGGAGACCTCGCAGCTCGGTTTCCGTGGCACCGAAGACCTGGGCGGCGGATGGCGCGGCCTGTTCGACCTCAGCACCTTCTTCCGGCCTGACCTGGGCGCCGCCACGCGCGGCATTCCGGGCGAGACCTTCTGGAGCAAGAGCGCCCTGGTCGGCGTGGCCGGGGACTGGGGCACGCTCAGGCTGGGCCGCATGTCCACGCCGGGCTTCCTGAACATGATCCGCTTCAACCCGTTCGGCGCATCGTCGTCCTTGAGTCCCACCTTCCTGCAGACCTATGTGGGCAGCCCCACGCAGCCCATGACCACCGGCAGCGGCGCCACCGACTCCGGCTGGAACGGCTCGGTGGCCTACACCTCGCCCAGGCTGGCCGGCCTGGTGGCGGCGCTGCAGGTCACCGACAACAAGAGCAATGGCGGGCGTCGCATCGGGGGCAGCCTGAGCTACAGCGCAGGTGATCTTGCGGCCACCCTCTCGGTGGAGCATGTGCAGGACGCCGCGCTCACCTTCCCGTTGTGGGATACCGCGCTGGCCGGTGCCGTGCCGCCCTACACCGCCCACGACCTGAAGACCTGGAACCTGGGGGCTTCCTACGACTTTGGCGTCGTCAAGCTGTTCGGCCAGGCGATCGACACCCGCATGGCCGGCCTGCGCGCCGGGCGGTCGCAGGACATCGAGTTGAAGACCTACCAGCTCGGCCTCTCCGCGCCGATGGGCAGCGGCCGCTGGCTGCTGTCGTCGGCCCGCACCGGCATGCAGCGCGCCGGGGCCCAGGACCTGCACCGCACCACCACCAGCCTGGGTTATGGCCACGACCTGTCCAAGCGCACCGACCTGTACGCCGTGGTGATGGACGACCGGATGACCGAGCTCAGCAGCGGCACCGGCTTCGCGCTGGGCATCCGCCACCGCTTCTGACCTGCCTGTGCCTGCAGCCGCCCAGGCCCTTCGGCCTTGTGCTTTCTGGAACACCTCGCCATGACCTTGAATGCCACACACGATGCCCGCCTGCGCAGCTGGGTGGACGCCGCCAACCTGCCCGGGACCGACTTCCCGATCCAGAACCTGCCACATGGCGTGTTCCGCCGTGCCGGCAGCGCCGAGGCCTTTCGCGGCGGCGTGGCCAT
>NZ_VIDT01000057.1 GCF_006519715.1 Ideonella azotifigens | reverse complement strand
TGGCCAGGTCGAGCATCAGGGCGGGGTTGCGGTATGCGGCAAACGTCAGCAGCAGGACCAGCAGCGCTGCGGTCCAGCCGAGCAGGCGCCGGGTGTTGCGGGTCATGGCGCGACCGCTTGCGGCCTCTGCACCCGCAGGATGGGGCCCTCGCGCACCGGCAGGTTGGCCAGCGCCGCCATCACGCCCAGCGCCACGGCCAGCCACCACACGACGTCGTAGCTGCCGGTCTGGTCATACAGCCTGCCGCCCAGCCACACGCCCAGGAAGGAGCCGATCTGGTGGCTGAAGAACACCAGCCCGCCCAGCATCGACATGTACTGCACGCCGAAGATCTGGGCCACGACCGCGTTGGTCGGCGGCACGGTGGACAGCCACAGGAAGCCGATCACGCTGGCGAAGACATACACGCTCATCGGCGACACCGGCACCAGCAGGAAGATGACGATGGTGATCGAGCGCAGGAAATAGATGGCCGCCAGGATGTGGCGCTTGGCCAGGCGCTGGCCCAGCACGCCGGCGGTGTAGGTGCCAAAGACATTGAACAGGCCGATCAAGGCCAGCGCGGTGGTGGCGACCTGCGGGTCCAGGCCTTTGTCGCGCAGGTAGCTGGGCATGTGCACGCCGATGAACACGACCTGGAAGCCGCAGACGAAATACCCGGCCATCAACCACCGGAAGCTCGGGTAGGCCATGGCCTCGCGCAGCGCGGCGCCAATGCTTTGCTGGTGGCCGGTGGGCGCGGCCGCCTTCGGTTCCTTCAGTCCCCACGCCAGCGGCGCGATGGCGAGCGCTGCGCAGCCCAGCATGAACAGCGCGTTCTGCCAGCCCCAGTGGCCGATCAGCCAGCTTTCCACCGGCACCATCAGGAACTGGCCGAACGAGCCGGCCGCCGCGGCAACGCCCATCGCCCAGGAGCGCTTCTCGGGTGCGATGTTGCGGCCGATCACGCCGTAGACCACCGCGTAGGTGGTGCCGGACTGGGCCATGCCCAGCAGCAGCCCGGCGCTGCCGGTGAAGGCCAGCCCCGAGGTGGACAGTGCCATCAGCACTAGGCCCAGCGCGTACAGCCCGGCGCCGACGATCAGCACCCGGTACGCGCCGAAGCGGTCTGCCAGCATCCCGGCAAACGGGCCGGCCACGCCCCAGGCGATGTTCTGGATCGCCAGCGCAAAGGCGAAAGTCTCGCGGGTCCAGCCGCGCTCCATCGTGATCGGCGCCAGCCACAGGCCAAAGCCGTGGCGAATGCCCATCGACAGCGTGACGATGGCCGCGCCGCAAACCAGGACCTGGGTCATGGACAGGGTGGGCGAGGAAGGCTTGGCGGCGGGCACGGCAGACATTCGGGCACTTTAGCGGAGCGTGGCTTTCCGCACCTCCGGCCTTACCGCATATGGCTCGGTCACCATGGGGGGTGACGGTCGGTCCGATGGCGTATAACATATCAATATGTGATGAGGATCGCCATGCACTTCAACATCTACCTCGACGATGAAACCGGCCAGCGACTGACAGCCGCAGCCAAAGTGCGCGGCGAGAATCGCAATGCCGTGATTCGTCAAGCTGTGCAGGAATGGTTGCGGCGTGAGGGCCGGCCCGAGTGGCCGGCTGTGGTGCTGTCCCACATGGGCGACCCCGACATGCCCCCGTTCGAAGCCGCGCGGGATCAACTGCTGCCACCGGCTGCCGATCCGCTGGCATGAAGTTCCTGCTCGACACCTGCACGGTCAGCGATTTCGTCAAGGGCGAGCCAGGCGTGCTGGCGCGCATCAAGGCGACGACCCCCGACCTGCTTTGTGCCTCCGTCGTCACACGCATGGAGATCGAGTACGGCTTGCTGCTGAATCCCGCGCGGGCCAGGAAGCTCTTGCCCGTGATCGACGCGTTTCTCGCATCGATCACGATCCTGCCCTTCGAGGACGCGGATGCCGTCGCAGCCGCGGCGGTTCGCGCCGCATTGCACCAGCGCGGCCAGCCGATTGGTGCCTACGATCTCCAGATCGCGGGCTGCGGCCTGGCGCGAGGCCTGGTGGTGGTGACCGCCAATGAAGGGGAGTTTCGGCGGGTCAGCGGGCTGCATGTCGAAAACTGGCGGCAGGCCTGAGGTTCATGACCGTTGGCCGAGGGGCGTTCTCCGCGCCTCGGGTATGGTGCCGGCATGTCTGATGTCTCTACGCTCACCACTGAGGTCACCAGCCTGGCGACCTGCCTGCACCACGTCGCGCTGATCGCCTCCGACTACGCGCGTTCCAAGGACTTCTACACCCGTGTGCTGGGCTTGCGCGTGGTGCACGAGTTCTGGCGGGCCGAGCGACAGAGCTGGAAGCTGGACCTGGCGCTGCCGGACGGCAGCCAGCTGGAACTGTTTTCCTTCCCCGGCTCGCCGCCGCGGCCCTCGCGACCCGAGGCCTGCGGGCTGCGCCACCTGGCGCTGGTAGTAGACGACATCGACGCCGCACGCGCGCGCCTGCTGGCCGAGGGTGTCGATTCGCTGGAGCCGGTTCGCATCGACGAATTCACCGCCGCCCGTTTCTGCTTTTTTGCCGACCCGGACGGCCTGCCGATCGAACTGGTCGAGCCCGCGCCAGCACGGGCCGGCTGAGTCCGACCAGCCCTTCCTACAATCTCCCGCATGGCAACCCGTTCTTCTTCCACCCCGCCGACTGCAGAAGCCTACGGCGAGGCGTCCATCCGCGTGCTCAAGGGCCTGGAGCCCGTCAAGCAGCGGCCGGGCATGTACACCCGCACCGACAACCCGCTGCACATCGTGCAGGAGGTCATCGACAACGCTGCCGACGAGGCGCTGGCCGGCTTTGGCAAGCACATTGCCGTCACGCTGCATGCCGACGGCTCGATCAGCATCGACGACGATGGCCGCGGCATTCCCTATGGCCTGCACCCGGAGGAGCAGGTGCCGGTGATCGAGATCGTCTACACCCGGCTGCACGCCGGCGGCAAGTTTGACAAGGGCGCCGGCGGTGCCTACAGCTTTTCCGGCGGCCTGCACGGCGTGGGCGTCAGCGTCACCAATGCCCTGGCCAAGCGGCTGCAGGTCAACGTCTGGCGCGAAGGCCATGCCGCCGGCCTGGTGTTTTCGGGCGGCGACGTGATCGAGCCGCTGCAGGTGCGCAAGACGACTGCGGGCGAGCGCAAGCACGGCACCTCGGTGCGCGTGTGGCCCGACGCCAAGTACTTCGAAAGCGCAGAACTGCCGCGCAACGAACTGATGCACCTGCTGCGCAGCAAGGCGGTGCTGATGCCCGGCGTCACGGTCACCCTGACGACCGAGAAGGCCAGCGGCCCGGAGGTCCAGACCTGGCTCTACAAGGGTGGCCTGCGCGACTACCTGGCGCAGGCCCTGCCGGCCGAGCCGATGGTGCCGCTGTTCGAGAGCGAGCACTATGCCAGCGCGGCCGAGACCGAGAACTTCGCTGAAGGCGAGGGCGCGGCCTGGTGCGTGGCCTTCACCGAGGAGGGCGGTCTGCTGCGCGAAAGCTATGTGAACCTGATCCCCACCGTGGCCGGCGGCACCCACGAAGCCGGGCTGAAGGACGGCCTGTTCGGCGCGATCAAGGGCTTCATCGAGCTGCATTCGCTGCTGCCCAAGGGCGTGAAGCTGATGCCCGAAGACGTGTTCTCGCGCGCTTCCTTCGTACTTTCCGCCAAGGTGCTGGACCCTCAGTTCCAGGGCCAGACCAAGGAGCGGCTGAACAGCCGCGACGCATTGAGACTGGTCGCCTCCTATGTGAAGCCTGCGCTGGAGCTGTGGCTCTCGCAGCATGTGGACGTGGGCCGCAAGCTGGCCGAGCTGGTCATCAAGCAGGCGCAGACGCGCCAGCGCGCCAGCCAGAAGGTCGAGAAGCGCAAGGGCTCGGGCGTGGCGGTGCTGCCGGGCAAGCTGACCGACTGCGAGAGCCGCGACCTGGGCATGAACGAGCTGTTCCTGGTCGAGGGCGACTCGGCCGGCGGCTCGGCCAAGATGGGTCGCAACAAGGAAACCCAGGCCGTGCTGCCACTGCGCGGCAAGGTGCTGAACGCCTGGGAGGTCGAGCGCGACCTGCTGTTCAAGAACAACGAGATCCACGACATCTCGGTGGCCATCGGCGTGGACCCGCATGGCCCGAGCGACTCGCCGGATCTCTCAGGCCTGCGCTACGGCAAGGTCTGCATCCTGTCGGACGCGGACGTGGACGGCTCGCACATCCAGGTGCTGCTGCTGACGCTGTTCTTCCGCCACTTCCCCAAGCTGATCGAGACCGGCCATGTGTACGTGGCCAAGCCGCCGCTGTTCCGGGTGGACGCCGCGGCGCGTGGCAAGAAGCCGGCGGCCAAGATTTATGCACTGGACGAAGGCGAGCTGGAAGCCACGCTGGACAAGCTGCGCAAGGAAGGCGCGCGCGACAGCAACTGGTCCATCAGCCGCTTCAAGGGCCTGGGCGAAATGAGCGCCGAGCAGCTGTGGGACACCACGCTGAACCCGGACACCCGCCGCCTGCTGCGCGTGGACTACGGCGCGGTGGATTTCACCGGGACCGTCAGCGCCATGACCCGCTTGATGGGCAAGGGCGAGGCCCAGGGCCGGCGCGAGCTGATGGAACTGCACGGCGACGACGTGGAAGTGGACGTCTGAAGTCGCTGACACAACGCGGCACTGGCCGCGACGCCGCTTGATGCCACGCACCGCTTCGGCGCAGTGCCGGGCGTGTGGTCCTTGTGAGGCAGCGGTTTGACCAGGGTTGGCCGGCTTGTTCCGGCCCTTTGGGTCGCCGCAGCCTTCCTAGAATTCGTGTGCTTGCTTCTTGCAAGCAACAGCCACGGGTCGCTGCCGGTGTGACACTTTTTGTCACCGGGCTTGCGGTCCCTGTGTCCCGCCTGCCGGTGCTTGAGCCGCAGACGAGTGTCGGGACGTTTCGCGCCTCAGGAGCCGTTTTGATCGTCCGTCCCGTTGCTCATCGTTGTCTCGCCCTTGTCCGAAACCTGCCTCGCGCTTCCCGCCCCTTGCTGGCCGCGGCGGCGCTGGGCTTGTGCGCCGTCAGCGGCACGGCGCGCGCCGAGCTGTGGGGTTATGTGGACGGCGCCGGCGTGGCGCACTTTGCCGACAAGCCCATGGATTCGCGCTACTCGCAGGTGCTGCGCCAGCGCGACAGCGACACCTTCCGCGTGCCCGGCAAGACGACGGCCAGTGCCAGCTTGCTGACCTGGCTGGAATTCGCCCCCGAAGTGAAGGCCATTCAGCCGGTGCTGCGCGAGGCCGAGCGAGTCACCGGCGTGGACGCCGAGCTGCTCAAGGCCATCATCACGGTCGAATCCGGCTACCGGGGCGACCTGGTGTCGCCGCGCGGTGCGGTTGGCCTGATGCAGGTCACGCCGGTCACGGGCGACCGCTATGCCACCAAGGCCGAGGCCCAGGCCAGGCCGGTGGAGCAGCGCCTGCGCGACCCTAAGCACAACATCATGATCGGCGCGCGCATGCTGGCCGACCTGAGCCGGCGCTTCGGCGGCGTGGACGTGGCGCTGGCCGCCTGGAATGCAGGCGAGGGCAATGTGCGCCGCGCCGGCGGCAAGATCCCGGATTTCGATGAAACCCGGGCCCATGTGCACATGGTGCTGGAGCTGTACTGGGCGCTGTTGCAGCAGCGCCAGCAAGGCCTGGCCAACCAGATGAAGATGGTGCGCACGGACGGTTGAGCCGTCATGCGCTGCTGCGGGCGTGGCAGGCCGCCACGGCCCGCGCCGCCAAGCCTCAGGGCTTGATGATGTAGACCTGACCGTTGGCCTTCTTGCCACCGTACTTGGTGGTGCCCAGCAACTCGCCTGCCTTGGTGGTCGTCAGGCCCGAATACGCGCCGCTGCCGCCGGTGATGCCCCACAGCACGCTGCTGGCATAGCTGCCATCGGCCTGCGGGGTCAAGGTCACGACGCTGCCGCCGCCGGTGCTGCCGCCGCCTGAGGTGGCGGCGTACAGCACGCCGGTCTTCTTGTTGACCAGCACGCTGCAGTACGGGAAAAAGCCCTCGTCGTTGGTGAAGTCGTGCACCGCGGCCAGCTTGTAGCCGCTCTTGCCAGGCGTGGCCTTGAACACCGTGCCGTTGGCGAACGCGCCGCCCATCAGCCCGGTGCCGTACAGGTTGCCGTCCTTGGCCAGCGTCACGCCGCCGGTGGGCAGGGTGCCGACCGTGCTGCCGAAGCTGTCGTTGACCTTGAAGCTCCAGCCGTTCGTGCCTTCGGTCAGGCTCCACAAGGTGCCGCTGAAGTTCGCGCCGCCCGCAGTGGTGATGCCGTAGACCACGCCGTTGGCGTCCATGGCCAGCTTGCCGCGCGGGCCGGCGCCGTCAATCGTGGTCTCGTGGAAGTGGTGGATGACCTGGTAGGTCCAGCTGCCGTCGCTCGCCGGGGTGAGTGTGAAGGCCACGCCGTCGCCGAAGTTGCCGCCTTCGAAGGCGGTGCCGATCAGCCGGCCCTTGGCGTCCAGCAGCAGGTCGCCGTAAGGGTGGTAGCCCTCCGCACCACCCGTGAAGTGGTGCAGCACGCTGGGTGTCCAGCTGCCGTCTGCATTCGGGCTGAGGCGCAACACCGTGCCCGCGCCGACATTGCCGCCGATGTAGGCGGTGCCATAGAGGTTGCCGGCAGCGTCGGCAATCAGGCCGGCCTGCGGCATGGCGCCGTTGTCCAGGCCGCCAAACGAGAACACCGTCTTGGCACCCCAGCTGCCGTCGTCCTTCTGCTTGAGCTGGTAGATCGCGCCCAGGCTGGCGCTGCCACCACTGGCCGTCACGCCGTAGAACTTGCCACCGTGGGCCAGCAGGTCGCTGGCGGGGCTGGCGCCGTTGGGGGTGCCGGCAAAGCTGTAGGCGGTCTTGCCTTTTGCGGCCCAGCTCGGGGTGGCGCTGGCCAGCAGCGCGGCGGCGAAGAAGGCCGCAGAGCCCAGGGCGCGCAAGCGTGCGCCGGCCTTGCGGGCCGTGGAGGATGAAGCGTACATGGGACTGTCTCTCTTGGATGAAGAACGACGGGGAGGGCGGGGCCTGACTCGTGACCAGGCCCCGCCAATGCAAGCCGCTTACTTCTTGCGGTTCACTTCGAAGACGCCACCGTTCCAGCTGTCGTTGGCGTAGCTCATCGTGCCGAACAGTTCGGACTTGATGCGGGCCAGACCGGCGTAGCTGCCGTTGCCGGCAATGCCCATGTCGTAGATCACGCTGTACTTGTAGCTGCCGTCATCGCTGGGCGCGAGCTGGTAGACCACGCCGGCGTTGGCGCTGCCGCCAGCCGCGGTGGTGCCGTAGAAGATGCCGTTGTCGGTCGGCATCACGGCGCCGTAGGGCTGCCAGCCCTGGCCGCTGCCGGCGAAGGCATGCAGCAGCGAGTAGGTGAAGCTGCCGTCGCCTGCCGGGGCCAGCTTGAACAGCGTGCCGCCGCCGTTCGGGCCGGCTGCGGTGGAGGTGCCGTACAGCGCGCCGCTGGTGTCGGTGGCCAGGCCGCCGACCGGGTTGAAGCCGTTGTCGCCGCGGAAGGTCAGCACGATGCTTTCGGCGTAGACGTTCTTTTCGCCCGGGGTCAGCTTGTAGACCACGCCGAAGTTGTAGGTGCCGCCGGCCACCGTTGTGCCGTACACCGCACCGGCCGAATCCACCACCAGCTGGCCCGAAGGCGACTTGCCGTCGCCGTCGGTGCCGGTGAAGCCGTGCAGCAGCGTGAACTTCCAGCCGTTCTTCTTGGCGATCAGCTTGAAGGCCGTGCCCTGGCCGTGTTCACCGTTGAGCGAGGCGGTGCCGTACAGGTTGCCTTCAGCGTCGAACACCAGTTCGCTGACCGGCTGGCTGCCGTCGGTCGAGCCCTGGAAGCTGTACAGCACCGAGTGCGTGAAGCTGCCATCGGCGTTCAGTGCCAGCTTGTAGACCGTGCCCTTGCCCCAGGTGCCGCCCTGCGCGGTCACGCCGTACAAGTTGCCCTTCTTGTCCTTGATCAGGCCGGCGGACGGCTGCTTGCCGTCGGCAGTGGTCTCGAATGCATAGATCAGCTTGCGCGCCCAGTGCACGCCATCCGGCTGGAACAGTTCGTAGACGGCGCCCAGGCCGTAAGGGCCATCGTCGCTGGCCACGCCGTACAGCGTGTTGGTCTTGCTGACCAGCAGTCGGCCCAGCGGGGCGGTGCCGAAGGTGGTGGCGGTGAAGTCGGAGATCACGCTGGCTTCATTGGCCCAGGCCGCAACGCCGGGCATCAGCAGCCCCAAGGCAACGGTCGAGGCCAGGGTCAGTGCGCGCAGATGAGTGCCCAGACGCGCGTTGTTGCGCGGGTTGACCGAGGGCGCCTTGGATGCTGTATGAAACATGAATGTCTCGTTAAAAAGTGAGTTGGAACCACCATCTTAGGAAAGCGACGCCTCGACAGGGGCTGTCTGTCGAGCTACTTGTAATCAAATGAAACATGCTCAGAATTTACCTGAGCATGATGTTGCGCATCATTGAGGCGTTTCCGCACGGTTACGGCGAACGCTTGTCTGGACTCGGTGCAGGCTGGAGCGATCCCGGGCAGTCGACGCCCCCATTCGGGAGGTTTTGGGTCCCAAAACGGGGCAGCTCATCCCCCTAGAATCGAAACGGCCCGAACCGGTCCGAATCGGCGGTTTGCAAGGTCGGTGTGTTGCGGTTCACGTGAATCCGCGGCGGTCAAGACCTGTGCTGCCAGTTCGGGCGGCCGCATGGCCGGCGGGCACAATGTGCTGCCCGGCGCATGCAGGCCTGAGCAGGCACCTGCGCCGTTGGCAAGATCCCCGGACCTTTGATGAAACCCGTGCCCATGTGCGGGCTGGCAACACATGGAACAGACTCCCCTGACTTTTGCCGGTGACGGCGACGGTGGCAACCCTGACAGCCTGACGCTGGCGCATTACGCCGAGCGGGCTTACCTCGAATACGCGCTTTCGGTCGTCAAGGGCCGGGCGCTGCCGGATGTGTGCGACGGTGCCAAGCCGGTGCAGCGCCGCATCCTCTACGCCATGCACCGCATGGGCCTGTCGTTCACCAACGCCGCACCCGGCGGCCCGAAGCCGCGCAAGAGTGCGAAGGTGGTGGGCGACGTGCTGGGCAACTACCACCCGCACGGCGACACGGCCGCCTACGACGCGCTGGTGCGCATGGCGCAGGACTTTTCGCTGCGCTACCCACTGATCGATGGCCAGGGCAACTTCGGCAGCCGCGACGGCGACGGCGCTGCCGCCATGCGCTACACCGAAGCGCGCCTGAACCCGATCGCCCGCCTGCTGCTCGACGAGATCGACGAAGGCACGGTCGATTTCATGGCCAACTACGACGGCACGCTGGAAGAGCCGCGCCTGCTGCCGGCCCGGCTGCCCTTTGTGCTGCTGAACGGCGCCAGCGGCATTGCCGTCGGCCTGGCCACCGAGATCCCCAGCCACAACCTGCGCGAGGTGGCCGCCGCGGCGGTCGCGCTGATCCGCAACGACAAGCTGGGCGACGACGAGCTGGCACAACTGCTGCCCGGCCCGGATTACCCCGGCGGTGGCCAGATCATCTCCAGCGCGGCCGACATCCGCGCCGCCTATGCCGGCGGCCGCGGAAGCCTGAAGGTGCGCGCGACCTGGAAGATCGAGGAACTGGCGCGTGGGCAGTGGAACCTGGTGGTCACCGAGCTGCCGCCGGGCACCAGCTCGCAGAAGATCCTGGAAGAGATCGAGGAGCTGACCAACCCCAAGGTCAAGGCGGGCAAGAAGGCGCTCGCGGCCGAGCAGGTGCAGCTGAAGACGACGGTGCTGTCGGTGCTGGACGCCGTGCGCGACGAGTCCAGCAAGGACGCCGCGGTGCGGCTGGTGTTCGAGCCCAAGAGCCGTGCCATCAGCCAGCAAGAGCTGATCAACGTGCTGCTGGCGCACACCAACCTCGAAACCAATGTCTCGATGAACCTGACCATGGTCGGGCGGGACGGCCGGCCAACGCAGAAGGGCCTGCGCCAGATCCTGGCCGAGTGGGTGGACTTCCGCCAGGCCACGGTGCAGCGCCGGACCCGGTTCCGGCTGGACAAGGTGCTGGACCGCATCCACATCCTCGAAGGCCGGCAGCTGGTGCTGCTGAACATCGACGAAGTCATCCATCTCATCCGCAATGCGGACGAGCCCAAGCCCGCGCTGATCGAGCGCTTCAGGCTCAGCGACCGCCAGGCCGAGGACATCCTTGAAATCCGGCTGCGCCAGTTGGCCCGGCTGGAAGCCATCAAGATCGAGCAGGAGCTGAAGAGCCTGCGCGAGGATCAGCAGAAGCTCGAAGACATCCTGGCCAACCCCGGCTCGCTCAAGCGCACGCTGATCCGCGAGATCGAGGCCGATGCCAAGCAGCATGGCGACGAGCGCCGCACGCTGATCCAGGAGGAAAAGCGTGCGGTTGCCGAGGTCAAGATCGTCGACGAACCGGTCACCGTGGTCCTCAGCCTGAAGGGCTGGGCGAGGGCGCTGAAGGGGCATGAGGTCGATGCGAACACGCTGGCCTTCAAGGCGGGCGATGCGCTGCACGGCGTATTTCCTTGCCGCAGCGTGGACACGCTCTACGTCTTCGGCTCCAGCGGTCGGGTCTACAGCGTGGCCGTGGCCACGCTGCCGGGCGGCCGTGGCGATGGCGTGCCGATGACCAGCCTGATCGACCTCGAAGCCGGCAGCCAGATTGCGCACTACTTTGCCGGCGTGCCCGAGCAGATCGTGCTGCTGGCCAACACCGGCGGCTTTGGCCTGCTGGCGCGCCTGGCCGACCTGAACAGCCGCCAGAAAGCCGGCAAGAGCTTCCTGACGCTGGAGGCCAGCGACCGCTTGCTGCCGCCGACTGCCGTCGCGCCGGCCCAGGTCAACGTGGCCTGCCTGGCGATGAGCGGCCGGCTGCTGACCTTCCCCCTGGCTGAGCTGAAGCTGCAGTCCAATGGCGGCAAGGGCTTGACGCTGATGGACGTGGACGCGAAGGATCCGCTGGTTTCGGTGGCCGTGTTTGCCGATCAGCTGCGCGTGATCGGCGCGGGTCGCGGCGGCAAGCCCAAGGATGAAATCATCAAGGGCGCAGCGCTGGCCAGCCACCAGGGCAAGCGTGCGCGCAAGGGCAGCAAGGTCGAGGCGGTATTGAAGCCAACCCAGGTGCAGGCGGGCTGATCGGCTGCAGGCTCAGGCGGGTGTTGCGCCGGTGAGTTGGCGCGTCACGGCGCGTCGCACCGGCGGCAACACCTGGGCCAGCCACAGCACGACCTTGCGCGCCGCGCGGGCGGCGGGCCGGTCGTCTGTGAACAGCTGTGCCACGCCATTGGTGCCGTGATAGACCGGCCAGGTGGTGCGCTGGTGTTCGGCCGCGTAGCGCTGCAGGGCCCGGGCATCGCCGACATCGCCGCAGGCCCGGAACGCAGCCGCCACTTCGCGTGTCAAGGTCTGCACGCCGTAGAGCCCGAAGTTGAAGCCGTGCGCGGTGACCGGGTGCATGCCGACCGCCGCGTCCCCGATCAGTGCGATGCGCGGGCCCACCAGCCGCAAGGCCTGCACGGCCACCAGCGGGTAGGCATGCCGCTGCCCGGCCAGGTGCAAGCCGCCCAGCGACGGTCCGAACTGCTCGGTGAGTCGTGCGGCGAAGGATTGGTCGTCCATGTCCAGCCAGCCAGCGGCCTCTGCCTGGCGCACGGTCAGCACCGCGGAGCTTTGCAGACCTGCCATGGGCAACATGGCCAGGGTCAGGCCGTAGCGAAAACATTCGTGGGCAATGCCCTGGTGCGGCAAGGTGTGGGCAACCCGGCAGACGATGGCGGTGCGGCCGAAATCCAGCGAGCGGGCCGGCAATCCCGCCATCCGGCGCAGCGCGGAAAAGCGGCTGTCCGCGGCCACCACCAGCGGCGCCTGCCAGCGGCGGCCGTCGGCAGTGTCCAGCACGGCCACTGCCGGCTGTGCCTCAAATCGAACGACGCAGGCCTGCGTTTCGACCTGGACGCCGGGCGTGTGTTGCGCCACGGCCCAGGCGGCTTCCCGCAGGCGGTGGTTCGGCACCAGCCAGCCCAGGGCCTCGTGCCCGTCGCTGCGTGCATCGAATTGCAGCGGCCACGGCATGCCGCCGTCGTGCACATGGGCCTGGCGCAGCGGCGCAATCTCGGCGGCGGGAAGACGCTGCCAAATGCCCAACTCCTCCAGGATTCGCCGCGAGCGGTGTGTGAGCGCGATGTCCCGTCCGTCTTCCGCCGGCTTGGCCAATGCGGCCCAGGGCGCCTGTTCCAGCACGGTGATGCGCAGGCCTTGGCGGGCCAGGGCAATGGCCAGTGCAAGTCCTGCGGGGCCGGCGCCGGCGATCAGCACGTCAACAGATGCGGCGGAGGCGTGGGGCATGGGCAAGGCTTTCGGCGCGAGAGCTGCGCGTGAGGAACCACCGCACCTTAGCGGCACCTTCCAGCGTGGCGTTTGATCTGCCTCACGACCCATTCACGCATTGCCGCGGCCGGTTCGAAGAGGGCTTGCCTCCGCACGGGTGTCTACTTCCGCCCGTCTTTTCCGGTGATTGCCCTCACAGCCGACGTGGCATGCTGCCCTCGTGCTGAAGACCATACCTTCCCCTCAGTTGCAACTGGGCATGTTCCTCCACCAGCTCACCGGCTCGTGGATGGATCATCCGTTCTGGCGTTCCAAATTCCTGCTGCGTGACCAGCGGGACATTGCGCGCATCCTCGAAGCCGGCATTGCCGAAGTCGTCATCGACACCGAACGCGGCCTGGACGTGCCTCTGGCAGACGAGGCCAAAGACGCGGTGGCGGTCGTCGGCGCAGAGGCCTTGGCAACGCCGGCCGAAGAAGAGGACTCGCCTCTGCCCTTGCCGCATCCGGCGCTGGACCCGGTGGGGCCTCGCTACACCGATGCCCTGCAGGTCAGCCGGCAGGCCATGGGCAGCGTGATGGGCCTTTTCGACGCAGCCCGCCTGGGCCAGGCGGTGGACGCCAAGACCTGCCTGCCGGTGGTCGAGGGCATCGTCGATGCGATGTCCCGCAAGCCCGGGGCGCTGGCCAGCGTGGCCCGGCTGAAGACGGTGGACGACTACACCTACATGCACGCGGTGGCGGTGTGCGCGCTGATGGTCGGCCTGGCCCGCCAGATGGGGCTGCCGCCGGCCATGGTGCGCGAAGCCGGGCTGGCCGGGCTGGTGCTGGACATTGGCAAGGCGGCGCTGCCGACCGAGCTGTTGAACAAGCCCGGCCGGCTCAGTCCCGAAGAACTGGCGCTGATGAAGACCCATGTGCGCCACAGCCACGACATGCTCAAGGCCGAAGGCGGCTACAGCCCGGCCGTGCTGAACGCCTGCCTGCATCACCACGAACGGGTGGACGGCAGCGGCTATCCGGACGCGCAGGCGGGAGAGCGCATTGGCGTGCTGGCCCGCATGGCCGCGGTCTGCGATGTGTACGACGCGGTGACCTCACGCCGGCCTTACCGCACGCCCTGGGACCCGGGCGACGCGATGCGGCAAATGGCCCAGGCCAAGGGGCAGTTCGACAACGCCGTGTTCCAGCATTTCGTCAAGGCCGTGGGCATCTACCCGGTGGGTTCGCTGGTGCGGCTGCAGTCAGAGCACCTGGCCGTGGTGCTGGCGCTCAACAGCAGCGCGCTGTTGACGCCGCGTGTGCGTGTCTTCTACGACATTGGCGAGCGGCACCGCATCACGCCTTATGTGCTGGACCTGGCCGATGGCTCGGCCAAGAACCGCATCCTCGGCCCCGAGGTGCCTGACGCCTGGCGCTTTGCCGACCTCGAGCAGCTCTGGCTGCTGGACTGACGAGGCGAGCGAGCCGGCGCCACGCACCGGCCCGTTGGCTCATGAGAAAACGCCGGGCCGCCCCAAGTTTTCTCATCCCCCTCGGGGGGCCTGACGCGAAGCGGCAGGTCTGGGGGCCCTCTCAGACCCGGCGCAGCGTCTGCACCCAGATCAAGCCGCACAGCGCAAACAGCGCCAGGCTCCAGAACGCAAACGGCACGCCCAGCAGGTTGACGGCTGCATCGGCGCAGGACGCCATCGGCGCGAAGACCGAAGGCGCCAGCTCGAACAGGCCCAGCTTGTCGAGGATCTTGTCGGCCAGCGTCAGGTTGCAAGAGGCGCTGGCCGCAGCATAGAAGTGCTGCCACAGCGCGCTGGCCACACCTGCCAGGCTCAGCAGCAGGCCCAGGCCGGCCAGCGGCTTGCGCAGCCCGCGCACGGCCGCGGCCAGCAAGGCCAGCACGCCAATCACCAGGAAGATCAGCCGCTGCAGCGTGCACCAAGGGCAGGGCAGCATGTCCAGCCTGTACTGGGCAAACAGCGCGAAGCCGACCGCGCCGAAGCACAGCAGCGCCACCAGCACCAGCCACTGGCTGGCGGCTTGTCTGCCGCGGGCCATCAGGCTTGGATCTCGGCGATCAGTTCGATCTCGACGCAGGCGCCGCGCGGAATCTGCGCCACGCCAAACGCGCTGCGCGCATGCGCGCCGACCTCCGGGCCGAACACTTCGCCCAGCAGCTCGGAGCAGCCGTTGGTCACCAGGTGCTGCTCGGTGAAGGTGGGCGCGGAGTTGACCAGGCTCATGACCTTGACGATGCGCTTGACGCGAGACAGGTCGCCACCGACCGCGGCGCTCAGCGTGCCCATCAGCTCGATGGCGATGGAGCGCGCCGCGGCCTGGCCTTCTTCTGTGGCCATGTTCACGCCGAGCTGGCCGACCCAGGGCTGGCCATCGGGCTTCTTGGCAATGTGGCCGGAGATGAAGACCAGCGAGCCGGTCTGCACGAAGGGCACATAGGCGGCAGCCGGAATGGCCACGGGCGGCAGCGCAATGCCCAGTTGTTGCAGGCGTTCGGCGACGGACATGATGACTTCTCTTTCTTCAAAAAACAGACGGTGCGGGAATCCTACACTGGGGCATGAGAAGACGAGGGGGGAGGGGCGGATGACAGGCTGGGGCCGTGGCGTCCTGCTGTTGGTGCTGGGCTGGACTGCGGGCCTGGCTTTGCAGCTTCAGCAAGCGGCGCTGTGGCCGTTGCCGGCCTATGGTGGCTTGCTGGCGGCGGGTGCGGTCTGCTTTCTGGCTGCTGCCTGGCTGCAGCGCCGGGCCGTGCTGCTGCTGGCCCTGGGGCTGGGCCTGGCGGCCTTCGGCAGCACGGGCCTGCGTGCCGCCGCGAGGCTGGCGCAGGTCTTGAGCCCGGCGCTGGAAGGTGCAGAGCTCAGTGTGCAGGGCCGTGTCGTCGGCCTGCCGCAGGTGGACGCAAACGGTCTGCGCTTTGTGCTGCAGGTGAGCGGCGTGCAGGCGGCCGGTGGCCAGCCCATGCCGCTGGACAGTTTCCCTGCGCAGCTGTGGCTCTCATGGCCAGTGCCTGGCAGCCCAGACGAACTGGCTGGCGGTACCGCGGGTGCGCCTGCTGCCTTGCGGGCCGGCGAAGCCTGGCGCCTGCCGGTGAAGCTGAGGCGCCCGCATGGCGCGATGAACCCCGGTGGTTTCGATGCCGAGCTGTGGATGTTCGAGCAGGGCTTGGGTGCGGTCGGTGCGGTGCGCGCGCCCAGGCCTGGCATGGCCCAGCGGCTGGACGGCCCGCGC
>NZ_VIDT01000569.1 GCF_006519715.1 Ideonella azotifigens | reverse complement strand
GCTGACCCGCCAGGGCGTGTCCACACTTCCATGGATGGAATCACCGGCAGTTAGCGGTGAAGATGCATCCCTGGCGCCGCAGCAACGAACTGACCATCGAAGCCGCAAAGAGAGAGGAGTGTCATGCCCAGTTCGCCGCCGACAACGATGAAAATGCCAGGGGTGCTCATATTCGAGCGAGCCATCCAGCTCAGCGCCGTTCTGTTCGAGAACCTTTGGGACGAATTACTCGGCACGGGATCGCTCGGCATGTGGCTCGCAGAACAACCGAAGCCATGAGTGGCGACGGACAAAAGTGGCTGGCTGCGCGAACCGGACACCTTCTTGGAGGGCTTCGAGCATTCAACGGCTTTGAGCCAACGGTACACGTCTATCCGGCGGTCCCTGGTCAACAGGAGCTGAAATTCCTTTCGCGAGCCTATGGCACGCTGTACCAAGACCTCAAAGCCAGGGACCTACTGCCGATCGGCTTTGAGTTCCTGACGAACTCGCTGGAGGTCAAAGGCCTGGTACCTACAAATTGGCGGAGCTATCACCCGTGGGGACCAAAGAACATCTGGCCGTGCGAAGTCCAGATTGAAGATTGGTCACAGATCGGCTGGGTAGCCAGCAAGGAAGGCAAGGCCGAGTTGTGGGACCTTGCTCGACGGATATCTCACCAGCTTAGAGTCTGCGCGTGGCGCATGTATCAGCTGTCTGATGCGTACTATGCGCAGTTGAAGGCACGGACTGCCGAGCAGGATATCTCCGCGGGCCTCCGGTTCGAGGACGGATTCACCTGGCTCGGCTACCTGGCCGCTCAAGCGTATCTGGTCGACGCATGCATCCTGCGCGACTACCTCGCTGAGTTCTTTGTCGCGTTCGTATGCCCCGCGCCCGACCGCCCGAAAGTTCACATCGCAACCATGGCCGGAGCGAAGAAGCATGTGCTGGACAAAGTCAAGTCATCCAGTCCGTTGTTCGCCGAGTTGACCTCCGCTACATCTAAAGGAGGGTGGCTCTTCGAGCTAGGAGCCTACCGAGACCTTTGTGTACATTGCGTCCCATTAGCGAGATCCGAATCGAGGCTGTTCGCCGTAGGTATCGCTGTCCCAATCAGGGGCGCTGCCCCGCTTCTCGGCGTCTCGCTGCCTCTTCCTGCCGATCCTTCGGCAATCGCCGCCGAGAGAGCTTCTCCAAAGCGTGGCGACCGGCTGGCGGAAGAGCTCAAGCTCATGACCAGCGCGAATCGCGGTGAGGTCTCCAGCGCTGACGCGCTTCTGTATTGCTACTCCGCGCTGGACCGCTTGACTCAGCTGGCAACCAAATTGCGACAGTATTCTCCTGTGGAGCCTCAGATGCCCACCATCACGGATGCTGACCTGACCGGTGGCATCAAAGTTCGCTATGTCTAGCTATGGGTGCTGAGCGTATGGACGTTCCTGGGCTGCGCGACCTACTACGGCCGGTTGTCGGCGCCATGAAGGACGACGTGACTGACAGCCTGATTCCGCGCCTTTGCGACCGCATTGGCCTGCCTGCCCCCGGCGCGGCAATCTCCAAGCGAGAACGGCTATACGCCGCGTTCGACGCCCTGCCGGATGATCGCGTGCCAGGTTTTGCGCAGCGCTTGATCAATCTCGGGATGCTGACCTCGCAGGTGCGCAATTCGGTCCAGGACGTGCTCTGGGCGAACTTGCCGTGTGTCGAGGTCAGCAAGCGGCACCGCCGAGAACTCGCGCGGGCGCTGAACAAGCTGGATCGGATCTTCCGGAACTGGGAGCACACCGAAGCGCTGCTGCGTGCTGTCTTCGTGTTCGACACGAGCCTGACGGACTTCCTAGGCAGCAAGGTGGGCGAGTTGGAATGGGTACACCGGCACTTCTTCGCCTTCTCCGATGAGGCCGACGCCGACGCCGAGCAGATGTTTGAGATCTTGGGCGTCTTCGATCTTTCCAGCAATCGGTTCCAGGTGTTCATCGAGGGCATGGTGGCCGCAGACGTGCAAGTCGATGCGGACGCGCAGGTGGAGGTGGTCGAGGCCTGCAATGAGGTTCTGAGCACCTGCGGTGCTGAACTGCGTCAGGCGCGCGAAGAACACGGCTACCCTGTCTTTGAATTGGTCCCCCTGCGAAGCGCCCAAGGCCGACCGAAGACCCTGATCTTCGCGTCACGGGACAAACCTGACCTACGGTTCCAGGACGTCCTCAACAACGAGGTCGAGATCCTGTCCGATCCCTCCAATGTGTTGGTGTACGACCGGCCAATTATTGACGGCCTACGCTGGCGAGACCTACAGGCTTGGTGGGCTGAGCGCGAGCGCATCGCTGAAGCAAATAATGCAAAGGTCGACCTTTACCGTCGATTGAAGAGCAGCCTGCCGCTCAACTCACCGCCCCAGCTTCTGTTCTTCGAAACTTTCTTCAAGACATTTGGCGCTGACGTGCCAAGCCTCCCGGCGCTTCTGCCCGAGGTCTGGTTGCACTGGGATCCGAAGACTATCCATCAGCGTGGAGAACTAGCCTTCCTGAACCATCGGATGGACTTTCTCATGTTGCTGCCAGGCGGTCGGCGCTTCGTCTTCGAGGTCGACGGCAAGCAGCACTACGCTGTTGGCGATCTGGCCGAACCGAGGGAGTATGCGAGGCTCGCTGCCGGCACGCGTGATCTGCAACTCGCCGGGTACGAGGTATACCGATTCGGCGGCAGCGAGCTCGTCGGCAGGCACGGCCAAGAGTTGGTGTCGACCTTCTTCCGGATGCTATTCGAGGTCCATCGCGTTACTTCAAAGTTCTCAATGAACGTTGAGCGGTAGGTCTGCGGCAGTGAGATCGACAGCGCGGGCATCTGCAGTGCGATAGGCGATGCCGCGGCTCAGCCGCCACCGAGTGATCGCTCCCAGCCTGAGGTCACCAAACTGAAGCAATTTCCCACGGAAAAAGTTCAGTCTTGAATGAAAAGCAGGTTCAGCGTCGGCTCGCCGATGGCCGCTAAGTTGCTGACTCACAGCCGGCGACGTACAGCCTCCAGATAGGTCCGAAACGGAAACCTGTCCTGGGCCCTCAAAAGCCGGCTTCGCGCCAAAAAACGCTGAGCACGTGCCGTGCGATGCGCTTGACCATTGGCTCGGCGCGCGCGTGGATGCTGACCAGGCCGCGCCAGCTTTGCTCGGGCTCGTCATTGCCGCCGGCCACGTCCAGCGTCACGCGGTAGAGCGCCGTTTCGGGATAGAAGACCTCGCCTTGCTGGCGCACCGGCAGCTGGCCGCCGAGCGGGCTGGCGAGCAGTTTTTCGTTCAGCGTGCGGGCGGCGTCGCGCTCGATGCTGCGCACCTTCAGCTGCAGCGCGGGGCCGCGCAGCGCGTCGACGATGAACAGGCCTTCGTCGCCCACTGAGAGACGCCGTACTTCCTGCTCGTCTGCATAGGTGATGACTTGGCGTGGGCCGGTGGCGACCAGCCGGCCGAGCACTTCGTTCTGCGCCACCCAGTCGCCCACGTGCAGGTCCGGGTCCAGGTCGTAGAAGCGGCCGGCGAACGGCGCGGTGGGTGCGTAGCGTTGTGCGTCCGCCGAGACGGTGCGGGCTTCGGCCTGCGTGGCCTGCATCTGCTCGGCGGC
>NZ_VIDT01000568.1 GCF_006519715.1 Ideonella azotifigens | reverse complement strand
CTTTGCCGCCACGCTGCGCACGCTGGTCGAGGAACTGGGCTTCGACTGCGTGGTGGCCAACACCGGCGAGCAGGCGCTGACGCTGGCGCGCGAGCTGCGGCCCAGCGGCGTGCTGCTGGACGTGGGGCTGCCTGATGTGTCCGGCCTGTCGGTGCTGGAGCGGCTCAAGCGCGACCCCGGCACCCGGCACATTCCGGTGCACGTGGTTTCGGGCCTGGAGCGCAGCCACGCGGCCATGACCATGGGCGCCATCGGCCACCTGGTGAAGCCGGCGCTGCGCGAGCACCTGGTCGAGGCCATCGAGCGGCTGCGGCACCGGCTGGACCATCCGTTGCGCCGGGTGCTGGTGGTGGAAGACGATGTGGCGCTGCGGCAGAACCTGCAACTGCTGCTGGCCGCGCCGCAGGTCGAGATCACGACCGTGGGCACGGTGGCCGACGCGCTGACCGCGCTGGGCGCGACCACCTTCGACTGCATGGTGACCGACCTGGCACTGCCCGACGGCAGCGGCTTCGACCTGCTGGAGCGCATGGCGCGCGGCGAGCGCGAAGGCTTTCCGCCGGTCATCGTCTACACCGGCCGGGCGCTGAGCCGCGACGAGGAAACGCTGCTGCGCCGCTATTCGCGCTCCATCATCGTCAAGGGCGCACGTTCGCCCGAGCGGCTGCTGGACGAGGTGACGCTGTTCCTGCACAGCGTGGAGGCGGCGCTGCCGGGCGAGCAGCAGCGCCTGCTGCAGGCCGCGCGCAGCCGCGACGCGGTGCTGGAAGGCCGGCAGATCCTGCTGGCCGAAGACGACGTGCGCAACATCTTCGCGCTCAGCAGCGTGCTGGAGCCGCTGGGCGTGCAGCTGCAGATCGCCCGCAACGGCCGCGAGGCGCTGGAACGGCTGGACCGCCAGCCGCCGGTGGACCTGGTGCTGATGGACATCATGATGCCGGAGATGGACGGGCTGGAGGCGATGCGGCGGATCCGCGCCCGGCCCGATGGCGCCGACCTGCCCATCATCGCGCTGACCGCCAAGGCCATGGCCGACGACCGCCAGCAGTGCCTGGAGGCCGGTGCCAACGACTACCTGGCCAAGCCGATCGACGTTGACCGGCTGGTTTCGCTGTGCCGCGTCTGGATGCCCAAATGACACGCCCGCGCCGCCCTGTTTCTTCGCCGGAGCTGCCGGCGGCTGCGGTGTCGGCCGCGGGCAGTGCCGACGCTGCGCAGCGCGAGCGCAGTGACGCCGTGGCCCAGGCGGATGCCTTGTTCGACATCGAGATCAAGCTGCTGCTCGAAGCCGTGTTCCTGCGCTACCAGCACGACTTTCGCCACTACGCACCCAGCTCGTTGCGGCGTCGCCTGCACCAGGCGCTGCAGGCCATGCGCTGCGAGCGGCTGTCGCAACTGCAGGACAGGGTGCTGCGCGAGCCGGATGCCTTCTCTCAGCTGCTGCAGTTCCTGACCATCCAGGTCAGCGAGATGTTCCGTGACCCGGCCTACTTCCGGGTGCTGCGCGAGGAGGTGGTGCCGGAGCTGCGCACCTATCCGTCGCTGAAGCTGTGGGTGGCCGGCTGCAGCCATGGCGAAGAGCTGTGGTCGCTGGCCATCCTGCTGCACGAGGAGGGGCTGCTGGAGCGCTGCATCCTCTACGCGACCGACATCAACCCGGTGGCCCTGCAGCGCGCCGAGGCCGGGATCTACCCGCGCGAGCGCATGCCGCTGTTCAGCCGCAACTACCTGGCGGCCGGCGGCAAGGCCTCGCTGAGCGACTACTGCACCGCCGCGTACGAGGGCGTGATGTTCGACCGGGCGCTGAAGCGCCAGGTGGTGTTCGCCGATCACAGCCTGTCGACCGACGCGGTGTTCTCCGAGGTGCACCTGGTGTCCTGCCGCAACGTGCTGATCTATTTCAACCGCGACCTGCAGGACCGCGCGGTCGGCCTGTTTCGCGAGGCGCTGGTGCGGCGCGGTTTCCTCGGGCTGGGCAGCCGCGAGTCGCTGCAGTTCGGCGCCCATGCGCACCTGTTCCAGCCGTTCCACCCGCAGCCGGACGTTCGGCTCTACCAACGCCTGTGAGCCAAGGAGCATGTCCATGAACTGGCCTGACCTGTCGCTCAAGGCGGTGGTGATCGGCGCCTCGGCCGGCGGCGTCGAAGCGCTGCTGGCGCTGACGGCAGCCTTGCCTGCCGATTTCCCGGCGCCGGTGCTGGTGGTGTTGCACCGGGCGCCTCAGCCGGAAGGCAAACTTTCACCCGCGGCGCTGCTGGCCAGGCGCTGCGCGCTGCCGGTCGAAGACGCATGGGCCGGCCAGCCGCTGAAGCCGGGCCGGGTGTTGCTGGCACCGGCCGACTACCACCTGCTGGTCGATCCGGGGCCGGATGGGCCGGTGGCTGCGCTGTCGGTCGACGATGCGGTGCTGTGGTCGCGACCGGCGATCGACCCGCTGTTCGAGAGCGCGGCGCACGAGTACGGTGCTGGCCTGCTGGCCATCGTGTTGACAGGCGCCAGTGCCGACGGTGCGGCCGGTGCTTTGGCTGTGCGCGCGCACGGCGGCCGGCTTTGGGTGCAGGATCCGGCCGAGGCCGTGGTCCCGACGATGCCGCGGGCCGCGCTGGACCTGGCCGGCGCAGACCAGGTGATGAGCCTGAAAATGATGTGTGATGCCCTGGGCCAGGCCCAGACGGGGGGAGAGAGATGATGGCTGCCAAACCTTTGAACATCCTGGTCGTCGACGACGTGCCGCAGAACCTGCTGGCGATGCGCGCGCTGCTCGCCGCAGACGACTGGCACGTGCTAACCGCCGACTCGGCCGATGCTGCGCTGGAGCTGCTGCTGCAGCACGACGTGGCGCTGGCGCTGCTGGACGTGCAGATGCCGGGCATGGACGGCTATGCGCTGGCCGAGCTGATGCGCGGGGCCGAACGCACCCGCCACGTGCCCATCATCTTCCTGACCGCGGGCTCGATGGAGGAGCAACGCAGCTTCCGCGGCTACGAGGCCGGCGCGGTGGACTTCCTCTACAAGCCCTTCGACGGCCGGGTGCTGCGCAGCAAGGTGGCGATCTTCGCCGACCTGCACCGCCAGAAGGCCACGCTGGCCGAGAACATGGCGGAACTGCAGCGGCTGACGCGGCTCAACTCGACCATGCTGTCGGCGCTGTCGCACGACATCCGCGCGCCGCTGGCCGCGCTGGCGCTGAATGCCGAGCTGCTGCTGCGCTCCGACAAGCCGGGCCCCGGTTCGGCTGGTGCCCGCATCAAGGCCGCGACCGCGATGCTGAGCCGGCAGGTCGACCACCTGGTGAACCTGGCCCAGCTGCCCAGCGCCGAGCTGCGCCCCAGCCCCGTCATGACGGACCTGGCCGCGCTGACGCAGGAGCGGCTGGAGACGGCCCAGGGCAATGGCTTGCTGAGCCAGCTGCCAGCCTTCGAAGTGCTGGGCGACACCCAGGGCCTGATGGACCGGGCGATGCTGCAGCAGGCGCTGGACCACCTGCTGCTGCAGGCCACGACCTATGCTGGCGAGTCCGGGCTGAAGATCGAGCTGGATGGCGACCAGCGGCGCTCGCTGCTGCTGCGCATCAGCTTTGCCGGCTTGCTCGGCGACGCG
>NZ_VIDT01000567.1 GCF_006519715.1 Ideonella azotifigens | reverse complement strand
AGCCTCACCGTCGGCGTGCGCGCCAGTGCCCTGCGGGTGCTCGGACGACCGGGGGACGTCACCCTCAAGGGCGTGGTGGAGCTGGCCGAGATCTCCGGCTCGGACACCTTCGTGCATGTGGCCACACCCATCGGTGAGCTGGTGGCGCAGCTTTCGGGGGTGCACCAGTTCGCGCTGGGCGCCGCCCTCACGCTGCACCTGGACCCAAGGCAAGCCTATGTGTTCGACGCGGCGGGCGAGTTGCTCGTTGCGCCGGGTGCCGCCGGGGAGTTCCACTGACATGGCCAAGATCACACTGGACCTGGCGCACACCTACTTCTCCAACCCGCAACGCGACGAGGACTACGCGCTGCTGCCGCTGAAGATGGACTTCGAGGACGGCGGGGCCTACGCGCTGCTGGGCCCCTCGGGCTGCGGCAAGTCCACCATGCTCAACATCATCTCCGGCCTGGTGAGACCGTCGCACGGCACGGTGAACTTCGGCGGTCGCGACGTCACCGCCCTGTCGCCGCAACAGCGCAACATCGCCCAGGTGTTCCAGTTCCCGGTCATCTACGACACCATGACCGTGGCCGAGAACCTGGCCTTCCCGCTGAAGAACCGTGGCGTGGCGCCGGATCGCATCCGGCAGCGCGTGGGCCGGATTGCCGAGATGCTTGAGCTCAGCGGCCAGCTCGACCAGCGTGCCGCCGGCCTGGCCGCCGATGCCAAGCAGAAGATTTCGCTGGGGCGTGGCCTGGTGCGCGAAGACGTGAGTGCCGTGCTCTTCGATGAACCGCTCACGGTGATCGATCCGCACCTGAAGTGGCAATTGCGGCGCAAGCTCAAGCAGATCCACCGCGAGCTCAAGCTCACGCTGGTCTACGTCACGCACGACCAGGTCGAGGCCTTGACCTTTGCCGACCAAGTGGTGGTCATGACCCGCGGCAAGGCGGTGCAGATGGGGGATGCGTCCGAGCTGTTCGAGCGCCCGAGGCACACTTTTGTCGGGCACTTCATTGGCTCGCCGGGCATGAATTTCCTGCCGGCACGTGGCACCGGCAGCGGCATCGAGGTGGCGGGTCAGGCCCTGGCCGCACCCCGCGCCGCGCTGGCGCAACTGGAGGCTTTCAAGGTGGGTGTGCGCCCCGAGTACGTGCAGCTGGCGCAACAGGGCCAGCCGGGCGCAATGCCTGCAGTCGTGACCCAGGTGCAGGACGTCGGCACCTTTTCGCTGATCAGCGCCAACGTGGGCACGGGAGCGAGTGAAGTGCGTGTACGGGCACGCGTGGCCGAGGAAGTGAGCTGGCCAGGCGTCGGCGAGACCGTCTGGCTGAATCTGTTCAGCGAACACACCTGCTACTACCGGGACGAGGAGTTGATCCCATGAAACCTGTCAACCAGAAGGCATGGTTTCTGATCCTGCCGGTGGTGCTTTGCGTGGCCTTCTCGGCCATCCTGCCGCTGATGACGGTGGTGAACTACTCGGTGCAGGACATCATCTCGCCGGAGCGGCGGGTGTTCGTCGGAACAGACTGGTTCAAGGCCGTGATGCGTGACGACGAGCTGATGGGCGCGCTGTGGCGCCAGCTGGTCTTCTCGCTGAGCGTGCTGGTGGTCCAGATCCCGTTGGGCATTGCCCTGGCCCTGTCGATGCCAGCCCGCGGCTGGCAGTCATCTGCCGTGTTGGTGACCGTGGCGATCTCGCTGCTGATCCCGTGGAACGTGGTGGGCACCATCTGGCAGATCTATGCCCGCAACGACATTGGCCTGATGGGTGCAACGCTGGCGAAACTGGGTTTCGACTACGACTACGCCCGAAACTCGGTCGATGCATGGCTCACTGTGTTGCTCATGGACGTCTGGCACTGGACACCGCTTGTCGCATTGCTGTGTTTCGCAGGACTGCGAGCCATCCCCGATGCCTACTACCAGGCCGCGAGCATTGACGGTGCGAGCAAGTTCGCCGTGTTCCGCTACATCCAGTTGCCCAAGATGCGCGGCGTGCTCGTCATCGCGGTGCTGCTGCGCTTCATGGACAGCTTCATGATCTACACCGAGCCCTTCGTGCTGACCGGCGGCGGCCCCGGCAACGCCACCACCTTCCTCAGCCAGTACCTGACCCAGAAAGCGGTCGGGCAGTTCGACCTGGGGCCGGCGGCTGCCTTCTCGTTGATCTACTTCCTGATCATCCTGCTGCTGTGCTTCATCCTCTACACCTGGATGCAACGCGTTGGCGCCCAAACCAAGAGCGAGGTTCCCCATGTGGTCTGACACGCGTCCCAAGAAGCGGGTCGTCTTCCTGGCCCTGTACCTGGTCATGTCGATCTTGCCTGTGTACTGGATGATCAACATGTCATTCAAGACGAACGAGGAGATCACCTCGGTCTTCACGCTGTGGCCGCGGGATTTCACCTGGCAGCACTACCGGACCATCCTCACCGACGAGTCCTGGTATTCGGGCTACATCAATTCGATGATCTACGTGGCCATGAACACGGCCATGTCGTTGGCCCTGGCACTGCCCGCAGCCTATGCCTTCTCACGCTACAGCTTCCTGGGCGACAAGCATGTGTTCTTCTGGTTGTTGACCAACCGGATGACGCCGCCTGCGGTGTTCCTGCTGCCGTTCTTCCAGCTCTACACCACCTTGGGCCTGATGGACACGCACATCGCCGTGGCGCTGGCGCACCTGCTGTTCAACGTGCCGCTGGCGGTGTGGATCCTGGAAGGCTTCATGTCGGGCATCCCGCGCGAGATCGACGAGACGGCCTACATCGACGGCTACTCGTTTCCGAGGTTCTTCCTCACCATCTTCATTCCACTGATCCGAGCCGGCGTGGGCGTCGCCGCCTTCTTCTGCTTCATGTTCAGCTGGGTGGAGTTGCTGATGGCGCGCACGCTGACCAGCGTCAACGCCAAACCCATCGTTGCAACGATGACCCGCACGGTGTCGGCCTCCGGCATGGACTGGGGTGTGCTGTCTGCGGCAGGGGTTCTGACCATCGTGCCTGGCGCCATCGTGATCTGGTTCGTGCGGCACCACATTGCCAAAGGTTTTGCGATGGGGCGGGTTTGACGTGCTGCAAAGCACACAGCGTTGAGGAGACGAGAGATGTTTGCATGGATGGCCTGGACGGTGCCGGTGACCGTATTCTTCAGTTGCATCGCCTTGATGCTGGCTGGCATGACGCTGTGGGAGATCAGGTCACCCACGGTGCTGCGCAAAGGGTGGCTGCCGATCGCCACCACCCGGGGCGACCGCTTGTTCATCGGCCTGCTGGCGGCAGCCTATGTGAACCTTGCATTCGTTGCCGTGAGCGAGAAGATGATGGATTGGTTCGGGTTGGCCCAGGAGCCTTCCATCTGGTTCAGCTTCGCCGCCTCTGTGGCCTTGCTGGGGCTGATCCTGCGCAAGGGCTAGGTGCCCGGTGAGTCTCAAGGCGCTCGGCTACCTCTTCCCGGCCGAAGTGTCATCGACCTCAAGGGGAGACCTTCTGGAGACATCAATGAAAATGCGTTGCACCGCCCTGGCACTTGCCGCAGTCAGTGCCCTGGGCAGCCATGCGGCCTGGGCAGGCGAGGCCGAGGCGAAGAAGTGGATCGATGGCGAATTCCAGCCC
>NZ_VIDT01000566.1 GCF_006519715.1 Ideonella azotifigens | reverse complement strand
CGCCAGGCTGCAGGCCAGGGCAAACGGCGTTCGCCAGCAGCGGCCGGGCCGTTCAGTCATTCGCGCCATCGGGAAAATCCTCCTCATCGCGCGCGGGCTCGGCCGTCGGTGCCGGCCTGCGCTGCGAGTACATGAACATGCCAACGCGCACCACCGCGTCAGTGGGCGCACCGTCGGCTTCGTCGCGGTCGATGCGGCGCTGCAATTCGGGCACCAACTGCTGCGTCAGTTGCTGCCAATGGCTTTCGACCAAGCCTCGCACGCCTTGTGCAGAGTCCAGCGACAGGCCGTTGGCCCAGATCGCTTGCTCGAAGTGGCGCGGCTGCTCGCCTGCGACGTTGTCGACGGCGGCGCTGAGGTGGTCGCCCACATTGCCACCGAGCAGGCCCAGCAAGCGGGCCTGGTCCCGGTCGGGCACCAGCGCGGCACGGTTCAGGCTGACGCGGTCGCTGTCCTGCTGCCAGGTGACCAGCTTCAGCCGCAGCATGTCGTCCAGCAGGCTGCGGGGATGCACGTCGCGTGTCACCAGCGCGGCCAGCGCGTCGAAACTGGGCGCCGGGCCCTGGCGCGGCAGGCCAGCCTCATCCTGCGGCAGCGCTGGGTCGGTGGACCAGCGGAAGAACAGGCGCAGCGCCATCGACGGGCGTGGCCGCGGCGCTTCCAGCGATTCGCCAACCAGCCGCGTAACCTCGCGCCGGTTGATGCCGGTGGCCGTGGCAATGCGGCTGACCAGACGGTGCGGCAGCGCCTCGGGCTTGGCCTTCAGAGCGGCTTCGCGCGCGGCCTGCACCATGGCCAGCTTCAACAGCGCTTCCAGCGAGTCGAAGTGCAAGCCCTGCGCCACGGCCAGGCGGCCCAGCGGGGCCAGCAGTGACTGCATGGCTTCCAGCAAGGCTTTGTGCTCCGGCGATGGCAAAGAAAGGGCTGTGGAGGGATCGGACATGGCAACAGGCCTGAGAGCGAGGCCGGAAGCATAGGCGCGCAGTCGAATACCGCAGGCGCACGGGCCACCGAACTCACAGACTGATGATAAATGTGTGAATTGCACATTTACAAGCCCCAGAGTGATTCCGACACAGCCTTTTCACAGGCCCGTGTTGGTGAGTCGGTGCCCATTGATCGCGCAGGCGGCGGCAATCGGTGCACAAAAATTTGTGCTGACGGCCGGCCGCCTCAGTTCGTGCGGTCGATCAGGTCACGGACCTTGTTTTCCAACGCTTCGATGTCGAAGGGCTTGGTCAGCACTTCCATGCCGTGGGCCAGGTGCCCGTTGCCGACCACCGCGTTCTCCGCGAAGCCGGTGATGAACAGCACCTTCAGCGCCGGCCGGGCCACGCGCGCCTGGTCAGCCACCTGGCGGCCATTCATGCCGCCGGGCAGGCCAACGTCGGTGATCAGCAGGTCGATGGGCGTGTCCGACTGCAGGATGCGCAGCCCGCTGGCGCCCTCGCCTGCCTCCAGCGTGCTGTAGCCAGCCTCCTGCAGCACGCTGGTGATCAACATGCGGATGGCGGGCTCGTCGTCGATCACCAGCACCGTTTCGCCAGCGCCCAGGCCGTGGTGCTCGGCTTCGGGCTCTGGCGCAGGCAGGTCCTCGCCGGTGTGCCGCGGCAGGTAAAGGCACATCGTCGTGCCCTTGCCAAGCTCGGAATAGATGCGCACCTGGCCGCCGGACTGGCGCACGAAGCCGTAGACCATGGACAGGCCCAGCCCGGTGCCCTCGCCGAGTGGCTTGGTGGTGAAAAACGGATCGAAGGCGCGGGCGATCACCTCGGGCGCCATGCCGGTGCCGGTGTCGGTCACGCAGATCGACACGTACTGGCCCGGCGGCAGCTCGCGCTCCTTGGCCGCGCGCTCGTCCAGCCACTTGTTGGCGGTCTCGATGGTCAGCCGCCCGCCCTGCGGCGCCATCGCGTCGCGGGCGTTGATGCACAGGTTCAACAAGGCGTTTTCCAGCTGCGACGGGTCGACCTTGATGGTCCACACGCCGCCAGCACCGACCACTTCCAGCTCGACATTCGGGCCGACGCTGCGCCGCACCAGGTCTTCCATGCCGGCGATCAGGCGGTTGGCGTCGACCGGCCGCGGGTCCAGCGTCTGCTGGCGCGAGAAGGCCAGCAGACGGTGCGTCAATGCCGCGGCGCGCCGGGTCGCCCCCTGCGCGGTGCCGATGAAGCGCTCCACCCCGGCGGTGCGCCCTTCCGCCAGCCGCCGGCTCAGCAGTTCCAGGCTGCCGCTGATGGCGGCCAGCAGGTTGTTGAAGTCGTGCGCGATGCCGCCGGTCAACTGGCCCACCGCCTCCATCTTCTGCGACTGCCGCAAGGCCTCGTGCGCCGCGGCGAGTTCGGCTTGCGCCTGTTTCTCGACCGTGACGTCACGACCATAGGCAAACACCAGCTCGCCCTCGGTGGCGGTGTGCCAGGAAATCCAGCGCAGCGAGCCGTCCTTGTGAAGGTAGCGGTTCTCGAAGCCGGTCAGGTTGCGCTTGCTGAGCGCGGCATCCAGTCCGGTCTGGGTCAAGCCAGCGTCCCCGGGCCAGACGAAGGCCACGAAGCTGCGGCCTATCACCTCTTCCGGCCGGTAGCCCAGGATCGCCGTCCATGCGGGATTGACGTCGCGGAAGACGCCGTCGGCCCCGATCACCACAAGCAGGTCGCGCGAATTGCGCCACACCCGGTCGCGCTCCTCGGTGCGGGCCACCACCTGCTGCTCCAGCGAGGCGGCCAATTGCCGCAGGTCTTCCTCGGCCCGCCGCCGCTCCACCGCGCTGCGCGTGCGCTCGGCCACCTCGCGAATCAACGCCAGCTCCTCCTGGGGCCACTCGCGGGGCTGCGCATGGTTCAGGTACAGCAGCGCCACCAGCCCGCCCTGCTCGGTCACCGGCATGTTGACCAGCGCGTGCGCGCTGATCGCCTTCAGCGCGCCAGCGGTGGCGGCGGTTCGCGGGTCCAGGTCGGCGTTGCTGACCACCACGGTGCGGCCGGCCTTCAGGTCCTCGATGTAGGAGCCATAGTCCCGGAAGTGCAGCACGCCGGCCAGGCTGCGGATGCCGGGCGCATTCCAGTCGCGCTCGATGCTGATGGTCTCGTCGGCCTTGCTGACCGTGCCGTAGCCGGCGCGGCTCACTCCCAGCGCGCGGCCCAGGATCTCAGCCGCGGCAAACGACAGGTCCGAAGGGTCGTCCAGCTCACGAAAGCGCTCGGCCAGCGCCACCAGCACGTTCTGCCGCGTGTCGCCGCTGCGCAGCGCGCTCACCGCCTGCAGCCGGTCCGTGGTTTCGATGCACACGCCGAACAAGCCGGCCACCTGCGCCGCTTCGTCCCGCATGGGCGTGTACGAGAAGTCGAAGCTGGCGTCCCTGACCACACCGTCCCGGTCCAGCCCGACGGTGAAGCCGTCCATGTGCACCGCCTCGCCGGCAAACACCTGTTCGAACAGCGGCGCCAGGTCGCCCCAGGCTTCTTGCCAGACCTGCGCACTGGGCCGGCCCAGCGCAGCCGGATGCTTGCGGCCAAGGATGAGTGCAAAGGCGTCGTTGTAGAGCCAGGTCTGCTGCGGCCCCCAGGCCAGGAACATGGGCTGGCGGGCGGCCAGCAGCACGCCCAGCACCGTCTTCAG
>NZ_VIDT01000565.1 GCF_006519715.1 Ideonella azotifigens | reverse complement strand
TCGCTGGCGTCTTCGGGCTCCTCTTCGGCCGCGGCCACGACCACCGTGCCCAGCAGCCGGCTCAGGTCGCCGCCCTGGGACACGACCTGCCGGGTCGCCTGCGCGTTGTCGGGCAAACCACGGGCATGGGTGAACAGTTTCAGGCCCCAGAAGAGCCCGCTGGCAGCCACCAGCGCCCACACCACAAACGTTAATAATCGCGAAGCCATCGGGCGATTATCATGCAAGCCCACCCCTCGCCCGACGGCCCACGAGGCCTCTTTACCGACATGTCTGCCATGCCCCGATCACCCCTCCGCCCAAATGGCCTGAAAGGCCTGCGCCAAGCGGCGCAAAAGGGTTTCACGCTGATCGAGCTGATGGTGGTGCTGGTCATCATCGGCGTGCTGGCCGCGCTGATCGTTCCCAACGTGCTGGACCGCGCAGACCAGGCCCGCGTCACGGCAGCCCGCACCGACATCGGCGCCCTGATGCAGGCGCTCAAGCTCTACAAGCTGGACAACCAGCGCTACCCGACCGCCGAACAAGGCCTGGACGCGCTGGCGCACAAGCCCACCGTCGGCCAGATCCCGCCGAACTGGCGACCCTACGTCGACAAGCTGCCGGATGACCCATGGCACCGCCCGTACCTGTATGCCAACCCCGGCGTGCAAGGCGAGATCGACGTCTTCAGCCTGGGCGCCGACGGCCAGAACGGCGGCGAAGGCACCGACGCCGACATCGGCTCCTGGCAATAAGCGGTGCTGCACCGGCTGCCGGTCGCACCGTCTCTCGTGGCACCGCATTGACCTCGACCCGCGGGCCTGCCCGTTTCTCTCCTGATCGCCGTCACGGCCTCCAGCGCGGTTTCACGCTGCTGGAGCTGATGATCGTGGTCGCCATCATTGCCATCGCGATGGGCATTGCCTCGCTGTCGCTGCGCGACCGGGCGGCCAGCAAGCTGGAGGAAGAAGGTGCTCGGCTGAGCGCCTTGCTCGAAGGCGCCCGCGCCCGTTCGCGCTCGATGGGGCTGGAAGTGACCTGGCTGCCGCGCAGCGATGGCCCGGGCTTCAACTTCCTCGGCCTGCCCGACAGCATCCAGTTGCCCACCCAATGGCTGGACGAAAGCACCCGGGCCGAAGTCGTTGGTGGTGGCCCGCTGCGGCTGGGGCCGGAACCGGTCATCGGCGCGCAACAGGTGGTGCTGCAGCTCGAAGCACGCCGGCTGGTGCTGGCCACCAATGGGCTGGGCCCGTTTGTGCAGGTGGATGCGGCCAACGCGGCGGTGACGCCGTGAACCCCAGGGCAGCGCACGGCTTCACGCTGGTTGAAGTGCTGGTGGCGGTCGCCATCGTGGCCATTGCGCTGGCAGCCGGCAGCCGGGCCGGCGGCTCGCTGCTGAACAACGCCCAGCGCCTGACCTCGGTCACAGAGGCCCAGTGGTGCGCCGACAACGAGCTGACCGCACTGAAGCTGGCCCACCGCTTCCCCGACATTGGCGAGAGCACGGGGGAGTGCATGCAGCTGGCACACACCTACCGCAGCGTGGTGCGGGTACAGGCCACGCCAAACCCGAATTTCCGCCGCATCGACGTGGTGATTGCCAACGACAGCGGCCAGCAGCTGCTGACGCAGTCCACCGTGCTGCCGCGTTACTGAGCGCATGTTCCAGATGTACCCGCGCCCTCCTTCTTCTGCGCCGCAAGGCCGCGCCGCGCCTGGCTTCACGCTGATCGAGGTGATGGTCGCGCTGTTCATCATGGCCATCCTGGCCGCGATGGCCTGGCAAGGCATGGACGGACTGGTGCGCGTGCGCGACGGCGCCCAGGGCAGTACCGAACGCACGCTGCAGATGGCCACCGTGATCTCGCAATGGGAGCAGGACCTGCAGCAACTGCAGGCCAGCCCCGGCGCGCCGCCGCTTCGCTTCGACGGCAGCGCGCTGCGCCTGACCCGGCGTGCGCCGGACGGCCTGATGCTGGTCGTCTGGACGCGCCAGGAGAACACGCTGTACCGCTGGGCCTCGCCGCCGGTGACCAAGCTGCAGGACCTGCAGGAATGGTGGATGCGCAGCCAGCAATGGAGCAGCCTGCGCGACGGCGCGCTGCCGATGCTGACCGAGCTGAGCAACTGGCAGGTCTTCTACTACCGCCAGGGCGACAACAGCTGGAGCAATGCGCAGTCCAGCGGCAACCGCACGACGAAGTCCACCACGACGACGAACACGCAACCGATGGATGATAAGAGCGCGGGAACCGGGACTGGTGATGCAGCAGCTGCGGCTGCGGCTGCGGCTGCCGCAGCGGCAAACGCCAGCAGCGACGACGATGACCTGCCGCAAGGCGTGCGCCTGGTTCTGAGCCTGCCGGCAGGCGTGCTGACCCGCGACCTTCAGTTGCAAGGCACACAAGGAAGCGGCGGATGACCGCCCAACACCTCAACCGCCACACGCAACGCGGTGCGGCCCTGCTGCTGGCGATGCTGATCGTCACGCTGGTGGCCACGTTGGCGGCGGGCATGGTCTGGCAGCAGTGGCGGGCCATCGAGGTCGAGAGCGCGGAGCGCGCGAGGGCGCAGTCGGCCTGGCTGCTGGGTGGTGCGCTGGACTGGGCGCGGCTGATCCTGCGCGAGGATCAGCGCGATGGCGGCGGCGATGCCTTGACCGAGCCGTGGGCCACCGGCCTGGCGGAAATCCGGCTGTCGACCTTCCTGGCGGCCGACAAGGACAACACACAGGACACCGGGCTCGACGCCTTCCTGTCCGGCGACATCGTCGATGCGACCTCGCGCTACAACCTGCGCAACCTGGCCAACGACGACGAAGAACAGGCCAAGCTTCAGTTGCTGGCCTTCACCCGGCTCTGCGACACGCTCGGGCTGCCCGTGGGGGTGGCGCAGCGCATCGCCGAAGCCATGGCGGTCTCCAGCGACGCGGAAGATCTGGTCGATGGTGGTCAGAAGGCCCAGGCCAGTGCGCCGATCCGGCCCCAACGCGTGGCCCAGCTGCGCTGGCTGGGGCTGGATCAAGCCACCATCGACAGGCTGACGCCCTACGTGACCATCCTGCCAAACACAACCACGGTGAACCTCAATACCGCCTCACCCGAGGTGCTGATGTCGGTGATGGAAGGGTTGGACCGCTCCAGCGCGCAGCGCCTCGTGCAGCAGCGCGCGCAGCTGAAAAAGGGGTTCGATTCGGTCGGCTCAGCGGCCAAGGCGCTGGGCGACAAGTTCAGCACCAATGCCACCGCATGGGGCAAGGTGGCCGGCATCGCCAGCCAGTACTTCGAAGTCACCGGCCAGCTGCGCTACGAAGACTCGGTGCTGCGCGAGATTTCGCTGGTCCAGCGGCAGGGGGCCGAGGTGCGCGTGCTGTGGCGCGAGCGCCTGTCCAAATGAAGCGCCAGACCCACTCCCCACAAACGTGGGCCGACGCCGCTCCGGCTCGCGCCACAATAGCGGGTTGCAGGGCACCGGCGTGCCCACGCCGGACGGCCATCAGCCTGCCCGGCGGCTCGCCATGCCTGTTGCCTGATACCCCCATGCCTTCCGCGTCGAGTTTCCGCCGTCCATGTCCACTCTGATCGTCCAGTTGCCAGCCCAGCCCCGGCTGGCCGCCCAGCAAGCCGAGCCGGCGACGCTGGGTGAG
>NZ_VIDT01000564.1 GCF_006519715.1 Ideonella azotifigens | reverse complement strand
GCGCTTCCCAGACCTGGTAGCTGGCGCCAGGGCGGCTGGGCGCCACGATGATGGCCGGGCGCACCTGCGGTGCTTCGCGGGCCAGCACGGCCAGCACTGTCGCCACCGGCTTGTCCGGCTGCATCGCGGTGCCGGCGCGGGCGCAGGCACTGGGCCCGAACCAGTGCGGGTTCAAGGCGGCATCCAGTTCCGCCTGCCAGACCATCACGCTGCCGGTGAGGCCCATCATCGCCATCAACAGGCCGGCCAGCAGGCCCACCCAGCGATGGCCCCATGTCCACCATTTCCTCATCAGAACTGCCGCTTCCAGCTCACGGTGAAGGTCCGGCCGCGACCTGCGTAGTAGTCGTCATTGCCGCCGGAGTAATTGGCCTGGCCGTAGTAAGTGAAGTATTGGCGGTTCAGCAGGTTCTCGACGCCCAGGCCCAGATCGCCCCAACGCGAATGCCAGCTGGTGGCCAGGTCCAGCACGGTGTAGCCGCTGAAGTGTTCGGCCAGGCTGGTGGTGCCGGAGAGCTTGTCTTCATTGGCATTGCGCGGCCGGAAGTGCGAAACGGTGAGGCGGCTGCTCCAGTCCGGTGCGAAGTCCCATTGGCCGGCCATCACCAGCTTGTCCGGCCCTTGCGAGCGGGCCCCGAGATCCAGGTCCAGCGGCTGGCCGGCTGCGGCGGCGGTGCGGCCGCGGGTGAGGGCGTAGCTGGCGTCCAGCTTCAGCGTGGGCAGCACGCGCCACTGGCCGCTGAACTCGAAGCCCTTGACCTGGATGGGCACCCGCTGCACGGTGCCGATGCCGTTGCTCACCACCAGCTGGCTGCCCAGCGAGGAGCGCGAGTCGTAGACCGAAGCGCTGAAGCTCGCACCGGCGCCGCGCCAGGCCAGGCCCAGCTCGCGGTTGTAGGTCACGATGGGCTGCAGGTCCACCAGGCTGTCCACCGACTGGCCTGCCGTCTTGATGGCCCGCAGGATCAGGCCCACGTCCGGCATGCCGAAGCCTTCGTTGTACGAGACGAAGCTGGACCAGCCGCTGTCGCCAAAGCGCCAGACGCCGCCCAGGCTCTTGACCAGCTTGGCCGAGTCGCGCGTGCCGCCCTGCACCTCGCGGTTGCCGTAGAAAGCCAGTGTGGTGTAGCTGTCCACGTTCAGGTGACTGTTTTCGTGTCGCAGGCCAGCGCGCAGCGTCAGGTCGTTCCAGGTGTATTCCAGCTGGGTGAAGGGCGCCAGGCTGCGGTACTTGAGCGGCGGCACCCAGGTGCGGCCTGTCATGGTCAGCGTCTGCGACGAGGTGTCGTGCAGCAGGTCCACGCCACCGGTGAATTCCAGGCCGTGCAGGCCGAAGTCCGGCCGCACCCAGCTGCTGCGCAGGCCCCATTTGTCGGCGTCGATCTGGCTCTGGTCCACCAGCGTGCCGGTGGGGGCGAGGCTGGCGTCCTGGAAGGTGGTGATCACGCCACCGGTGTAGCGGGCGCTGAAGGTCTGCTTGAACAACTGCACCGAGGCCACGCCACCGGCGAGATCGCTGTCGCTCCATTCCAGGCTGGTCGAGCGCACCTGGTTGCGCGGCGCCTGCCAGTCCAGCGTGCCGTGTTGGGCCGAGGTGGGCAGGCCGGTGGCGCGGTCGCCGTCCACATCCACCCAGTCGTCAAACCCATCCGCGTGGAACTGGTTGAGCATCAGCTGGAAGCGCTGCGTGCCCACCTGCTGGCCCAGCTTCAGGTAGGCATCCCTGGCCTCGTGCAGCGACTCGGTGGCCAGGTAGCGGCCGTCGCCGTCCACGCCGATGTCCTGCTCGCGCTTGCCCAGGTAGAGCAGCACGTCGTAAGGGTTCTCGCCTTCGCTCAGGTGCTCCAGCATGTAGCCGGCTTTCCAGCCCTGGCTGTTGCTGTGGCCCTGGGTGCTGTATTTCAGCTCCACCGTCTGGTGGGTGCCGGGCGTTTGTGGCGTGCGGGTGATGGTGTTGACGATGCCGCCGGTGGCGCCCATACCCTGCACCGCCGAAGCGCCGCTGACCACCTCGATGCGCTGCACGATCATCGGGTCGGCGAAATAGCCTTCGCGGCCCCCCAGGCGCAGCGGGTTGGTCTGCGGAATGCCGTCCAGCAGCAGCAGGGCATTGCGCCCGCGCAGGCCCTCGCCGAAGTTGCTCAGCTTCTGGCGCGAAGGCGCATAGCCCGGCACCTGGACGGCCAGCAGCGCGCTCGGGTCTTCGCTGACCAGGCCCTGGGCCTCGATCTCGCTGCGGCCGATCACGCTGACCGCGCCGGGGATCTTCTCCACCGCCTTGCCACCCCGGGTGGCGGTGACCACCACCTGCTCAGGCGTCGGGGGCGGGGTGACCGCTGGCGCATCGCCAGCCGTTTGGGCCTGGGCGCCCAGGCTCATCAGTGTGGCAGCAAGGGTGGTCAGCGCCAGGTGCGGCGCAGCGAAGGCGGTGGAACGATGGGGCATGAAGTGAGAAGGCGACTACGGGAAAACCATGAATTATATTGAGAATGCTTCTTAATTGCATGATTTCGCCGACTTGCTCCCGAAGGTCGCCCCAAGCTCGCCCGACCTCGCGAGCCCCGGGCGGAACTCAGCGCGGGCCGGCGTGACAGTCGCGCCAGACCACCGCTTCGCCCACCTTCGCGAAGAGGGTTGGCAAGGCCACGAAGGCCTTGGCATGCACGTCGTGGAACAGCATCACGCCGTGGCGCTTGATCAGCATCAGTGTGACCATGCGGTCCGTCACGTCCGCTGCCGTGACACGCGCATTCCAGTCCTGCGAGTCCAGGTTCCACAGCGCCACCTGCAGGCCTTGTTCGGTGAAGAACGCGCCGCTGTCTGCCGTGCGCTGGCCGTAGGGTGGGCGGAACCAGGGCATGACCTGGTCCTTGCCGAAGCTGGCCTGCAGCAGCGCCTGCGTACGGCGCACCGAGTCCTGCCAGCCGTCCCAGCGTGCATGCGACTGATGCTCCCAGCCGTGCGAGGCCACGCACTGGCCCTGGTAGGCCTGCGCGAGCGCCGGCGCGCCCAGCTTGCTGGCGCGGGCCTGCAGGTTGCCGCCCAGCATGAAGAACACCGCGTTGCGCTGCTGCGCCGCCAGCATGCGCAGCGTCTCGTCGGTGCTGCCGCCGGGCGGCGTCGGGCCGTCGTCGAAGCTCAGCAGGAACTGGCCGTCGGGCAGGGTGTCGCCGGTCCATTCGTTGTCGCCGAAACGGTCGATCTCGCTGCTGATCTTGGGGAAGAGGGCGGCCAGCCGCATCTGCTCGCCCAGGTAGGCGCGTGAGAAGGCGGCCAGGTTGGCCCGCCAGGCGGCCGACGCGCTTGGCACACGCGCCTGCCATTCGATGGCCGCGCTGGAGAAATCCTGGGGTGAAGGCGGCAAGGTGGCCTGGCAGGTCCAGTCTTTGTTGGCGCTGCCTTCGGCACACTTGGCTGCAGCCGCCCGGTAGTTGGCCGTCGCCTGCTCAAGCTCGCGTTGCAACCACTTGTCTGTCGACGCGCGGTTGACGCTCTTGATCGAAAACGCGGCCATCATGTCGGCGTCCGAAAGCTTGCGCATTTCGCCCAGCACGCCCACGTAGACCAGGATCGCGGCGCGCGAGGCCTTGTCGTAGCCGGCGCGCTGGTCGATCGCCTCCGGCCACAGC
>NZ_VIDT01000563.1 GCF_006519715.1 Ideonella azotifigens | reverse complement strand
GATACCCGACGAGGATTTGCAACGCCGCGTGCGGCCCTTTTGATCACAACCCTTCGGGAAGGCCAGGCACAAGGGGCCACTCGTCGTTGCATCCCTTGCCCGCACACGAGTGCGGGCGGCGGTCCACGCCTAGATTGGCCCCTTGTGCCTGGCCTTCGCGCCCCTTGCCGTAGCGTTAACAGGCCCTAGCCGCCGATCACCGGTTCCGGGCGTCACAGCGGCCGCTGCAGCATCAACTGGGCGCCGAGCCCCAGCAGCACCACGCCGCTGCAGCGAAACAGCCAGACCAGCGAGCGCGGATGCGCCCGCAGCCAGCCCGACAGCGCCGCCGCCCCCAGCCCGATCGGGCCCTTGACCAGCAGGGCGAGCAGCGCAAAGGCCAGGCCCAGGGCGAACAGCGACGCGGTCGCGTGCGAGGCACCGGGGGCGACGAACTGCGGCAGGAACGCGAGGTAGAACACGGCGATCTTCGGGTTGCAGACATTGGAGAGCGCGCCGTCCAGGAACATGCGCGCCGGCCGTTGCGGTGCGGCGCTTGTCATGGCCAACGGCTGGTCAGGCACACGCAGCAGTTGCAGGCCCAGGTGGGCCAGGTAGAGGGCGCCGCCGATCTGCAGACCCAGGTACAGCCATGCCGAGGCGCGGATCACGGCGCCCAGTCCCAGCGCCGCCAGGGCGGTGTGCACCACCAGCCCGCTGCAGACCCCGGTGGCCGTGGCCAAGCCGGCCACGGCGCCTTGCGCAACGGAGCGCGACATGACCAGGATCATGTCCTGGCCGGGCGTGAGGATGAGCACCAGCGAGGCGCCGACAAACAGCAGCCAGTTGACTTCGATCATGGGATCCGTCCAGTGAGCAGTGGATGGACTCAATGTCCGATCCAACCCCCTTGGGCGTCCCCAAGCGACCCCAAAACTTTCCCAAAACCGTACTGGCAACTGCACCGATTGCCGCGCCGACACGGAGGTTGGTCACCAGCGGCCTGCCCGTCAGGAACAGGCCGCGCAGATGCGCGCCGGAAGCTCCGCACGGCCATTGATGATGTTTGATAGTTGCCCTTGTCCCGGGCGGCGCCGGCGCGTTCAATGGGGTCATTGCAGCCCCCAAAGAACACGCCCATGCCCACGACCTTCCGCACCGCCGTTTTCAAGCTCGCATGCCTTGCGGCCTGCGCTTTCGGGCCGGCGCTGTCCGCGCACGCCGCCACCAAGACGGAAGATTTCAACGCTGATTTCCCGGCCTGGGAGTCGGGCTGGTTCGCCAAGCACTCGAACGCCAGCAACTTCTGCACAAGCAACTATTGCCTGGTGGACGGCGACTGGGCGGACCCCAGCAACACCGTGCGCGGCACGGCCGGCAGCGGCATTTGGCTGAGCAGCGAGGGTGGATGGTCCTCCTCCCCGATCACCATCAACTTCGACGCGGCCTTCGGCGCCACCCTCAAGGCCATGCAGATCGACGTGGCGGTGTACGTGGAGTCGACCTTCTCCGCCTGGGACAGCAATGGCAATCCGGTCTACTCCAAGGTGCTGCGGGTCGACAGCTACAAGGACGTGCCGACCAGCCGCTACCAGACGCTGCACTTCAAGTCGGCCACCGGCATCGCAGGCTTCTCGTTCAGCGGCCCCGCCGACGGCAACACGGTGATCGACAACATCACCGTCAAGACGACCAGGCAGTAGTCGCCAGCGCGGCCCCGTCCCTCATCTTTCGCCATTCAAAGGCTCACGATGCATTCGTCTTCCCTTTCCTGTGCCGCGCTTTTGGCGGCGCTGTCGCTCGTCGCACCGGCCTGCCTGGCCGCGCCGGCCTACCAACTTGTGGACCTGGGCCCCAACACCAGCGCGACCAGCCTGAATGCCAATGCCAACGTGCTCGGCGAGCGCAACGGCAAGGTGGCGCGCTACTTCGGCGGCCAATGGCATTCGGTGCCTTCGGTGATCGCTGGGGCCGCGCTGAACGATGCCGGCCAGGTCGCAGGCACCTTGATGGACAAGCAAAGCTCGCTGGCAACGTCGGCCTGGTGGAGCAAGGCGGCCGGCGCCGTCGAGATTGCTCCCCTTGGCACCGGCGAGAGCCATGCCCATGCGATCTCCGGCAACGGCACGGTCGTGGGCACCGGCATCCTGGATCCGGTGTGGGGCTCGATCTACGCCTTCAAGTACCAGGACGGCAAGCTCACCCGCTTGAGCTGCCTGGTGCCGACCTCCGGCTGCGATGCCCGCGGCGTCAATGACGCGGGCCAGATCACAGGCGCCACGCAGGTGCCGTATTCCGGCTCGCATGCCTTCCTCTACGACCCCACGGTCGGCTTCTGGCGCGAGCTAGGCACGCTGGGGGGCCGGTCCTCCATCGGCATGGCCATCAATGCCGCTGGCCACGTGGTGGGCAACGCCGATGTCGCAGACGGTGTGAACCACCACGCCTTCTTCTTCGACGGCACGACGATGATCGACCTGGGCGCGCCCGATGGCGGCAGCAGCTTCGCCACCGCGCTCAACGACCATGACGCGGTGGTCGGCGGCATGGTGGACGCGGCAGGCACCCCCTCGGCCTTCTTCTACAAGGGCGGCAAGATGCACGACCTCGCCAGCCTGGTCGACAACGCCGCCGGCTGGACCTTCGTGCAGGCCACGGCGATCAATGCCAAGGGCCAGATCGCCGGCAATGGCCTGCTGGACGGCGTGCCTCACGCCTTCCTGCTCGACAAGCGCAACTGACCTCGACCGCATAATCGCTTGGGCCGCTTGGGTCATTTGCACGCGGCAATAGAAGGGAATGAATGCGCAGCTTTCTGCTGGAAGACGATCCCGAGCACGCAGCGCACTTCAAGGCGAGCCTGGCGGCCACGGAATTCCAGGTCCGCCATTTCTGGACCGCGGGCAGCTTCTTCGAGGCGCTGGCCGAGTCCACGCCGCAGCTCATCGTGCTCGACTGGATGCTGCCGGACCTCAGCGGCTACCAGGTGCTGCGCCGGGTGCGCGAGCGCTTTGGCCTGGCGGTGCCCATCGTCATGCTGACCTCCGTCGACAACGAGGAGCGGGTGGTCGCGGCCTTCGAGGCCGGTGCGGACGACTTCCTGACCAAGCCGGTTGCCAGGCCGGTGCTGCGCGCCAGGCTGCAGGCCTTGGCGCGCCGGGTCAACCAGGCGCCGGCCGCGTTCAGCGGCAGCGTCAGCTTCGGCCCCTACCGGCTCGACTATGCGCGCCAGAGCGTGCGCGACGTCGACGAGCCCGACGCACGTTTCGCGCTGACGCCGCGCGAGTTCGACCTGATCTGGCTGCTGATGAACAACCCGGACCGCTTCATCCCGCGGGCTGAACTGATTGCCGGCGTCTGGGGCAAGAGCAGCGAAGTGGCGCCCCACACGCTGGCGCAGAACGTGCACGCGCTGCGCAAGAAGCTGGGGCTGGCGCGGCGGGACATCCGGCTCGCGGCGGTCTACGGCTCGGGCTACCGCCTGGAATCGCCGGGGTCCTCACGGTGAACCCGCAGCCCGGCGCGGATCTCATGGAAGCGCTGGAGCCGGTTGCCACCGAAGAATTCGTCGCGGCCTGGCAGCACCGTTTGCCGGCGCTTTTCGGCGAAGCCCGCGCGCTGCAGCTGGTGACGCTTGCCTGGCACCTGAG